>JAGPVI010000025.1 GCA_018067115.1 Bizionia sp.
TCTTCGTCTGTACTGTAATCAAAGTCTTTTTTAAAATTATCCACAGCTTTTATTTCTCTTGCATTTTTTCTAGCTGCACTTATAAAGCCTTGTTCATTATTATCTTGTTTTGTAACAATAGTACCTATTTTTATAAATTCGATTTTTTTAATCAAATCCAAATCAGGCAATTCATTTGCTTTCTCTAATTCAATACGTTCTTTTAAAGCTTCATCAATTAAAAATTGATAACGAGCTGCAGCCGTTATAGAACTCCCAACAACCATTGCTTTAAAGCCATTTGGCAATATATCATCTACATAATGTTTTACAAGATTTTTGGCTATTTTACGTAAACGATCCATATTTTCCAAATAGGCTTGCATGGTACCATAACGTTTTTGTATTTCTTCTTTCTCCTCTTTATTTTGTTTTTTAAACACATCTTCAAACTCTGCATCAAAAGCCTCTTTAGATTTAATTTTATCGTTAGTGGTTTTACCAATATAAATAATATCTAAAGTTGCTCTATCATCAACCGCTTCTCTAATTTTATAAGTATCAATAAACTCGCCTGTACCTCCAAAACGTTCGTGTGTTTTCTGTTTGTGTCTATCGGTTAATAAAGGTGTTCCAGTAAATGCAATTTTTGTGGCTTGTGGAAATGCTGTAAATAAGTTATCGCCCATATCACCACCTTGGGTTCTATGCGCTTCATCAATAAGTATTACAATTCTGTCTGACGTATTAACGACATCAAAAGGCTTAAATTCAGGCACCTTACCTTCCTCTACAAAAGCTTTCATTAATGCCTTAGAGTGTTTTAATTCTTCTTGCACAAACTTATGTACCATAACCATATTTAGGTTGGAAGCAGTACCACTTAACTTTGGCACAAGCTCTTTACGAGAACTTACAATATTAGCCTCTTTAAACTCATTGGTTAAACGTGCTGTGGCAGACAATTGTTTTTCTAAATCTTTACGATCTACCATCATGATCACTTTGTAATCTTTCAAATCATCTTGCGAGCGTAACTTACGTACAAAAAACACCATCGTTAAAGACTTTCCAGAACCTTGCGTATGCCATACCACACCAGAACGTGTTTTACCACTAGTTTCTTTACGTAATCTATCTAATATTTTCCCTGTTGCTCTATATTGCTGATAGCGACATACTATTTTTACCTCAACCCCTTCTTTAATTTCCATAAATAGAGTGAAGTGTTGTAATATGTCTAAAAGAATTTCTTTATTTAAAATACCTTTTATTAAAACCTCTTGACGTACACGAGGATCGTTATGCAAACCATTATTTTGATATCTAGCCGTTTCTTCTGCTGCGTAGTTTAACACATCCAAATTTCTATAAACCTCAGGAAAAATATCTTTCCAGTTTAAATAATATTCAAAATCTCCTGTAATAGAGCCCACACGTGCTTCTTCTCCATGTGTAGCAATACTAAACAGATTATAATGAAACAAACGTTCCTCTCCATCTGTAAAACCAAAATCGTCTCCACGGGTATTGGCATAACGCATAATTTGTTCTACAGCACTAGAAATGGGGTCTGCTACATCTACATCTTTACACTCTACAACAGAAAAAGGTAAGCCATTTACAAACAAAACAATATCTGGTATAATACCTTCTCTTGGTCCTCCTGGTGTTACAATTCTAAACTGATTAATAGCTACAAAGGCGTTATTGTCCCAATTCTTAAAATCTATTAGTTTAACTAACGGATTTTCTTCTCCTGTAATTTTATTTTTTGCAACGGTTGTTTTTGTAACACCAGTTAGTTTTTCGAAGACTTGTTTGTTGGCTTCTAGAAGTGATAAGTTAGCTTTTTCGGCAGCAATCGTTTCATTATATAAGTCTTCTAACTGTTTATTAGTTAACCACTCTACACCATCAACTATATTTATTTTTTTTACAGCTTTAATAAACTCTTGCTTTAGAGTTACTTCTTTAAAACTGGTACGTAAACTTTTAGCAGGATCTTGTGGAATACCAAAAGCACCTTGGTCTATTACTAGCCAATTCAAGTCTTTTAACTTTTCTAAAAAAGGTTTTTCTACGTTTTTGTATTCTGCCATTACTAACTTGCTTTTTGTTTATGTATCGTTCTACAATTCTCTATATGCACCTCTATTCGCTTTAAAAACTTCTGTTCACTTTCAATTAAAGCTGTCATATTCATTTGTTGATTAATATAAATACCATCAACAATGAAGTTCGGTGTATTTATAGTATTTCCAAATAATCCATTAGAAACTGATTTCTCTTTATTTAACTCTTCTGACAAAGGATAAATTAACCCTCCAAAAATTATATTAGGCATATAATACTGCATATAAGTATGTATTTGATAAAAATCAGATCGGTCTAAATCATCCTTTCTACCAACCATTTTTTTAAACTTAGCATCAAACACAATTACTTCTTGCGTTTGCTTATGCTTCATAACAATATCTGGAAACATTCTACGACCAAAAAACTGCTCATTATAGACTTTTATTTCTTCTTGTCCGTTAATTGTCCAATCAGTAAAGTACCTGCTTAATAATTTTTCTAAATAAACCTCAAATAATTGAGATATATCAAACATAAAACCATAAGTTCTAAGTTGATTCTTTGTTTTATTAGTTTGTACATCTTGGTTATTAATTAATATCTCTGCATATTTTAAAACTTCTGCAAAAGGCTTATAGAGTGGATTATATAATACCACATGATTCTTAGCTTTTTCTAAAACAACCTGCGAAACGTAGTTTTTAGAGTGATGTTCGTTTAGTGTTTGATAAACTCCTAAAATTTTAGATTTATAAAGCGTACCTAAATATTCTTCCACTTTATTTGCAGCAACAAATAATACATCTACTATTTCTTGAATATATTTTTGCGTTCTATAAGTTGATGTTAACTTACCTTGAAATGGAATATCTCTTCTTAAGTATTCATTGATATTAATTTTACCTCTTACTTTAGAGCTCCTTTCGGTTATTTTCGTAAATTGTTTAGGAAGCCCTAAAACACTTGCTTTTTCTAGAGATTGAATGAATAGATAAGCAATGATATATTGAAATTCATTAGTCTGTCTATTAGATATCGCATTTACATCTTTTGTGTCAATATAAATATCATTTACAAAGTTTAACATTCTATGAAGTAACACATTGCCATATCTAGTTTGAATATTAAATGTATATCCATTGTGATGAATAACACCTGCAAATAAGCCTGTTTGTATTGCAAAACGTCTTTCCTCTTTACGTTTTTGAGCGAATAGCTTTAAAACTAATTGCTCT
>JAGPVI010000036.1 GCA_018067115.1 Bizionia sp.
TTATGATTAAAACACTAATATTCGATTTTGGAGATGTATTTATCAATTTAGATAAGGAAGGCGCAATGGCAAATGCACTAGAGGTATTTAAAATTGAAGAATTGCCGGAAGAGCTTGTTGCTATGAACGCTCTTTACGAACAAGGTCTTTTGTCTACCGAAGAGTTTGTAGATTTTTACAGTACAAATTTTCCAGAATTAAGTAAAAACGATATTATTGAAGCGTGGAATTATATTTTATGCGATTTCCCTGTGCGTCGTTTAGAGTTTATTCAGCAGTTGGCAAAAGACAAGAAATATAAACTCATATTACTAAGCAACACCAACGAACTACATATAGAATGTATAGAAAAACACATTTCTTTTTACGAAGATTTTAAAACGTGTTTTGATAAATTCTATCTATCGCACGAAGTTATGATGCGTAAGCCGGATGCTACTATTTTTGAGTTCGTTCTTTCTGAAAACAACTTAAAACCCGAAGAGTGTTTATTTATAGATGACACTTCAGAAAACACTGAAGCTGCTAGTGTGCTAGGTATTAATGTTTGGAATAATAATCCTAAAACTGAGGATATTATAGATATATTCACCTTAAAAAGAGAACTCTTTTGATAGCTTTACTCTTTAGCATATTAGCATCTACTTTTATATTTGTTGTTTTTAAACTCTTTAACAAATATCAAGTCAATACGCTACACGCTATCGTTTTTAATTATTATACCGCGTGTGTTTTTGGGGCTTTACACTCTAAAACACCCGTTAATGTCTCCACTATTTTAAACGAAAAATGGCTTATTGGCGCCCTTGTTTTGGGAGTGCTCTTTATTACCGTTTTTAATATTATGGCTTTAACAGTACAAAAAAACGGCTTGTCGGTAGCATCTGTTGCCAGTAAAATGAGCGTTGTGATTCCTATTATTTTCGGACTTTATGTGTATCACGAAAAACTAGGGGTATTAAAAATAATTGGAATTCTCTTTGCTTTATGCGCAGTCTATCTTACATCCATAAAAGAAAAGAAGATCAGCTTTAATTTAAAAGGGCTATGGCTACCTATAAGTTTATTTTTAGGCGCAGGAATTATCGACACGTCTATTAACTACATCGAAAACACATTTGTTGCTCCAAATGGTATTCCTATTTTTTCAGCTACTATATTTTGTTTTGCGGGTATAATAGGTACGTTCATTTTAATTAGTAAACGTTTTAAAGGTCCTCTAAATCTAAATTACAAAAGCGCGATTGGCGGTTTTGTTTTAGGTATCGCCAACTACTACTCTATTTACTTTATTTTATTAGCCTTACAGTCTGAACACCTGGAAAGCTCGGTAGTATTCACTATAAACAATGTTGCTATTGTAACGACATCTACATTATTAGGTCTTCTTTTATTTAAAGAAAAACTATTACCTAAAAACTGGATTGGTATTGGCTTGTCACTAATAAGTATTATTTTAATAGTGAATAGCTAAGTCCTTTATATAGAATACTAACGAAAGCATTACAAAATTGGCGATGTGTTTAGTACATTGCAACATACGTAAATTTAAAACCCATTGAGTACGTCAGACACTTATAAAACGATTACAAAACCTTCGGAAGAAACGTTATTTAAAGAAAAAAAAAGCAAGTTTTTTAGCTATGCTATTCCCGTTCAAAGCGAAGACGATGTAAAACTTGCTCTAGAAACACTTAGAAACCAACACAGTTCGGCGGGCCATTGCTGCTATGCTTACCAATTAGGAACACACCCCGATAAAATAAGGTACCGCGCTAACGATGATGGCGAACCTAACAATAGCGCTGGAATGCCTATTTACGGACAAATACAATCTTACGATGTTACCAATATACTTATTGCTGTAGTGCGTTATTTTGGTGGCGTAAAATTGGGTGTTGGCGGATTAATTAGCGCCTATCGCACGGGGGCACAAATGGCTCTAGACGCATCCCACATAAAAACCAAAACTATTAACGTGTCTTACTTAATTACTTTCGACTACAAAAATATGAATAAGGTGATGCGAATAATAAAAGAGAAGAATCTAAAAATCGTGGATCAAACATTAGAACTCGATTGTAAAATCACTATTTCAGTACGACAAAAAGAAGCATCTAAAGTTGAAGCATCCTTTAATAGCATTTACGAAGTTTCTATAAAAGAACTCGAAGACTAACTATTTAATGCATCCATAAAAAATTTAGGCGGTCGCGTTGGCCTATTTTTCTTCATATCTACAAAAGCTAAAACTGTTTTTGCTGTCGCTATAATTTCACCCTTGTTATTAACAATTTCATAGTCGAATTCTACACTTACACTTGGCGGTCTAGCAAGTGTAGTTTTAACGGTTAACACGTCATCATAATACGCCGATTTTTTATAATTTACCTGTAATGAAATGACTGGTAAGCCAATACCGTCCAACTCCATTTTTTTATAAGATATTCCTAAATCTCGTAACCACTCAATTCGCGCTATTTCTAGATATAATGCATAATTTCCGTGATGTACCACTCCCATTTGGTCGGTTTCAGCATATCGTACTTTTATTTGTATTTCATTAATTTTAACACTCATAATTGGAATATTTATTGTAGTTTAGAATCTCCTCTCAACATGGGGAAAAAATACTAGATAATCAATAGCAAATGATTTTTTTTTTTAGAATTTTGTTCACATATTTGTCACGCCTTAAAACAGCTCCTTTTTTTCAATATTTAGGGACTGGAATAACTAATATTAAAACACCTTTTAATCAATAATGAGTATTACTGCGCAATCGGTCTGGACTAACTGTCTCAACTTTATACAAGACAACATTCAACCACAAGCTTATAAAACATGGTTTGAACCTATCGTGGCGGTAAAACTGAGTGATAATGCATTGAGTGTTCAGGTACCTAGTAAATTCTTTTACGAATGGCTAGAAGAACATTACGTTAAAATATTAAAAGTAGCACTTAGAAAAGAGTTAGGTGAAAACGCTAAACTGGTTTACATTATAAAAATGGAAAACACTTACGGTAATAAACAACCGTTTACAGAACGCATCCCAAGCTCTAATCGCTCGGCAGTTAAATCGCAAGATATTGATGTACCGTTAAACAATAAAAACCCACAATTACGTAATCCTTTTGTAATCCCAGGAATTCGTAATGTAAAAATTGATTCTCAACTTAATCCTAATTACAACTTCGACAATTTCTTAGAAGGAGACTCGAATAGATTAGCGCGTAGTGCCGGTTTAGCGGTGTCTGCAAAACCAGGAGGAACCTCGTTTAACCCTTTACTTATTTTTGGAGGTGTTGGTTTAGGAAAAACACATTTAGCGCATGCTATAGGTGTTGAGATAAAAGATAAATATCCAGAAAAAACAGTTCTTTATATTTCTGCCGAAAAATTCACGCAACAATATATAGACTCTGTTAAGAAAAATAATAGAAACGATTTTATTCATTTCTATCAATTAATAGATGTATTGGTTATTGACGACGTTCAGTTTCTATCAGGAAAATCTGGTACACAAGATGTTTTCTTCCATATTTTTAATCACTTGCACCAAAATGGAAAGCAGGTTATTTTAACGAGTGATAAAGCACCTGTAGATATGCAAGATATCGAACAGCGTTTACTCTCTCGTTTTAAATGGGGACTTTCTGCCGAGCTGCAAACTCCAGATTTTGAAACCCGCGTGTCTATACTAAAAAACAAATTGTATCGTGATGGTGTGGAAATGCCAGACGATATTATAGAATACGTTGCTAAACACATTAAATCTAATATTCGTGAGTTAGAGGGTGCTATTATATCATTAATTGCACAATCATCTTTCAATAAAAAAGAAATTAATATTGAATTAGCGAAACAGGTTGTCGAGAAGTTTGTAAAGAACACAAAACGAGAAGTATCTATTGAATATATTCAAAAAATAGTTTCAGATTATTTCCAAATGGATGTAGACACCTTACAGTCTAAAACACGAAAGCGCCATATTGTACAAGCCAGACAATTAGCCATGTTTTTTGCTAAGAAATTAACAAAAGCATCGTTAGCCAGTATTGGTTCTCAAATAGGAAAAAGAGATCACGCTACAGTATTACATGCTTGTAAAACTGTTGATAATTTATCTGCTACCGACAAACAATTTAAGAAGTACGTCGAAGATCTTACTAAAAAATTATCTGTATAATTTAAACTATCGGGTTTCACCGTAAAAATTATGACTAAAATACTAATGGTTTGCCTCGGAAACATCTGTCGCTCGCCACTAGCTCAGGGTATCTTAGAATCTAAATTAGATACTAATTATAGCGTAGATTCTGCTGCGACTAGCAATTATCATATTGGAAGTCAACCAGACCCACGATCTATAGCTATTGCAAAAGATTTTGGATTAGACATTTCTAAACAAAGCGGACGCCAGTTTAAAGTTGAAGATTTTGATACCTTCGATTATATTTATGCGATGGATAATTCTAATTATGAAAACATTATAAAATGTGCTCGTAATCCTAAAGACATTTCGAAAGTAAAACTCATATTAAACGAAAGTCACCCCAATCAAAATTTAGACGTTCCAGATCCTTATTATGGCGGAGATTCTGGTTTTTTGGATGTCTATAATT
>JAGPVI010000050.1 GCA_018067115.1 Bizionia sp.
AATACGTTGCTCCTTCCTGCATTAAAGACGCTACCGTTTTTCCGTCTCGCGCTGCTTCCTGCAACCTATTACTAATAAGCGCAATAGATTCTGGATAGTTTAATTTTAGGCCCCGAGCCTTTCGTTTTTCTGCGAGCTCACCCGCCATAAATATGAGAAGCTTCTCGGTTTCTCTAGCTGTTAAATGCATATGTGTGTGTTTTAAAGGTTAATATTAAATTTAGAGAAAAGAAGCCTATTAAAAACCAATAACAGACTACAAGTTAGCCTCTTATCTTTTCTCTCGGAATTTTATTTTTCTATTATCTTAGATTATAGACCACACGTATAGGTGATTTTCTAGGTCTATAATGAAGGGTATTATTACAAACTATAACACAAGCCAAAACGAAACGAAATACGAATAAAGTGAAGGTTTCCGCTCTGGCGATTTAAGGCAAAGGCATACAACAAAACAGTAGCACCCAAACATTAAAGCTTGGCTATTAGTCTAAAAAGAAGTTTAACGCGATACCATTAAGATATAAGGCGTTGCTGTTTTACTATATTAAAAATAAACTATAATTTGCTGAAATAACAAGTATAGCTGATGTTTTGAATGAAAATTAATTTGACTTTTAACTCCTGTTTTTATTGAAGTACAAAACTCTTGATTAGGTATTGTTAAAAACCTGGGGAGTACATTTTTTGTTGTAGATACGTGAGAATCGCATAATGATAATTCTAGGTTATTAAAACCACCTATTTTGCGACTTTTTTTACTTTCATTTAAAATCTTACTATCAATTTCTGAAGTATCAACATATGCAATTTCTTCGGCTCCAAAACCGAATGCGCAAAATATTAATAGAAATATTTTAATAAGTTTTTTCATATAACTTAAAGTGAAATCGTTTAAAATTTTTAAAGTGATTTCTATACAAATCTACAAATTAAATCACGTACTTGTTTTTTTTAATAGTTTTTTTACAGTTATTCGGCCGTAAAAATTAACAACTTTAGTATTTTAAAGACGGCTATAAAAAATTATTTTCTTCTAAAAAGCACTATAAACAGTAATAAAAAAGAATCCTCAGCTATAAGTTTGTTAAGATGAAACTTTATGGTTATGTTTATCTTTTAGCACTATAAAACTCTAGTTATATAATTAAGATGTATCAATTAAAAGGAAAATATATTCATAGCTTTTGCGAGACCCTTATAAGCAGATTGCTTTGTCCTATTTTTCATTTAGAATTATCTACAAAACGCAAACTCATCTTCCTGGCTTAATCAGGCATAACGAGTGTGCCTGAAAAACTCTTTTACACTATTTATTATCCAAATTATTCAATTTAAACATTCTGAATACTTCCACTCGTATTTAAAATCGTGTACCATTTTTGAGTTAAAGCACTATTCATTTTATATAAACTTAAAATAATTATATCATGGCTGTATTAAGAAAAAAGCTCACAAAAGCAGAATTACAAGCGAAAAAACAAGAAAAAATTCTTAAAAAAGAAGAAGACAAAAAAATGAGGAAACGCAAATCTAGAGCGTAAACTCAACTTAAATCATATAGGTTTTCTATATCCATAAAAAAAAGGCTGCAATTTATACGTGCAGCCTTTATATTTTTATAAATACTGCTTTTGTTAGTCTATAAATAAAATGATAGCATACTTTTAATAAGATTCCCTACTTATTTCTGAGGAGAGAAGTATAATTAAACAGGAGCTCTTTTGTCAATTCCGTATATACCACCACTAGGTTTATGCCTACATCTATTGCGTTTACTTTCAGTTTAATTTAAATGAGAGTTCACTTATTTCGAGTTAAGATTGTTGTTTTTAATTAATTTTAAAATTATCTTCGAGGGATTAGCTAAAACAAAGTGGATAAAAAACTCATTTCCAAAAAAAAACCAGCTTTCCCTATCACGCCTTTATTGTCGGAATACCTGACGGCGCAAGGAAGAAATATTAAAATCCCCATTTTTTACGACGATTTACTACGCTTTCAAGGCGCTATAGAGATTCTAGACGAAAATGATAAGGACACCCTCTGGATTCGCACTTATTTTGCCGAGCATGAGCGTGACGAAATAGAATACAGCCTTAAGCAAATGTATTCCATATTACACTCTGATGGAAGCGACAGTATTATACCGTATTTAAATATTGATAGCATTGATTTTTGCACCTTCGGGAACACAAAGCCCTTCCGAATTAAAGTGCGGAATGTATTAAACGATAACTACCTATATCTCTATGTAAAAAAAGCAGATGCCTCCAGAATTTACGGATTAGAACTAGAGCATTTACTATCGCCAAATCATATTACGTTCTTGGTTCATGAAGATACGTTAATAGAAGAACATATTTCTGGTATTGCTGGCGACACGTTTATTAGTGAGCATTTAGAAAAACTATCAAGTCAAGATAAACGCGCCCTTGCCAAAGAGTTTGTCAAGTTTAACGAGCGTTGTTTTGTGCGTCTTTTGGCCGATATGCGTTCTTATAATTACGTTGTAGTTATAACACAAGATTTCGATCGCGTTCAATACCGTATTCGTGCCGTAGATTTCGATCAGCAAAGTTATGAAGGCAACCCCAAAGTTTACAAACCGCAGTTCTTGAAAGAAAATAATGCACTTGTAGCGCTAAGTTTAGATGTTTTAGCAGCAGAATCTATCGATCAATATGAAATAGAGGAACGCTCTCTACTGGCTAAACGGGCTACTGTTGAGTATGAGCGTTTGGAATATCTTTTAAGATGCATGAAAGAAGACAACATATCTACTCCTGCAAAAATAAAACAACTTAAAGCTGGGTTATTTGATCTTGTTGGAGATGTTAACTTTAAAAAATCTAAAAATATGGGTGAATTGTTAGAAAATGCAATCGATTTTATTGTTAGAAATTACAAAAATGAGAATCCATATATAATCAAATAAAACGGATTAAAATGAAAATTAAAAAAATACTAATTGCCAACCGAGGAGAAATTGCAATACGTATTTTGCGTGCTTGTACGGAATTAAATATAGATACAGTTGCAATATACACCTATGAAGACCGCTATTCTCAGCACCGAAATAAAGCCGACGAATCTTACCAAATAGGTGCAGATGACCAGCCCTTAAAACCGTATTTAGATAGTGACGAAATTATTGAACTCGCTAAATCTAAAAACGTTGATGCTATTCATCCCGGCTATGGTTTCCTGTCAGAAAACTCAGAATTTGCTCGAAAATGTGCTCAAAATGGCATTATCTTTATAGGCCCATCCCCAGAGGTTATGGATGCTTTGGGCGATAAAATTACGGCTAAAAAAATTGCTGTAAAATGTAATGTCCCTGTTATAGAAAGCAATAAAAAGAAACTAACATCTTTAAAAATTGCTATTTCGGAAGCTCAAGAAATAGGCTACCCATTAATGCTTAAAGCTGCTTCTGGTGGTGGTGGTCGTGGTATGCGTATTATACGTCAAGCCGAAGATTTAGAACAAAATTTCGACTCTGCGAAAAACGAGGCCTTAAATGCTTTTGGTGACGACACTATGTTTCTTGAAAAATATGTAGAAGATCCAAAACATATTGAAGTACAAATTGTAGCCGATAACCACGGAAATATTCGTCATTTGTTCGAGCGCGATTGTTCGGTACAACGACGTCATCAAAAGGTTGTAGAAATAGCACCTTCTTTTAATGTTTCGGAAAAAGTTAAGCAATCTTTATATAAATATGCTATTAGCATTGCTAAAGAGGTAAGTTATAATAATATTGGTACCGTTGAGTTTTTAGTAGATAGAGACGATAACGTTTATTTTATTGAAGTAAATCCGAGAATTCAAGTAGAACACACCGTTACCGAAATGGTAACAGGAATTGACTTAGTAAAAACTCAAATATTTGTTGCTGGTGGCTATAAATTATCAGACCAACAAATTAAAATTTACGGCCAAGATTCTCTTGCAACTTATGGTTTTGCATTGCAATGTCGTTTAACAACCGAAGACCCTTCTAATAATTTTACTCCAGATTACGGCACAATAACCACCTACAGAAGTGCTGCTGGAATGGGTATTAGATTGGATGCTGGAAGTATTTATCAAGGGTATAGCGTGAGTCCGTTTTTCGATTCTATGCTAGTAAAAGTCTCTGCACAAGGCAGAACACTGGATGGTGCTATCCGTAAAATGGTACGTGCTTTAAAGGAATTTCGTGTTCGAGGCGTTAACACAAACATTCACTTTTTACAAAATGTTATTCAGCATGACACCTTTAAATCAGGGGAAGTAACCGTTAATTTTATTCAGAATACACCCGCTCTTTTCAAAATTAAATTACCACAAGATCGCACATCAAAGGTCACACAGTTTTTAGGAGAAGTCATTGTAAATGGTAATTCTGATGTT
>JAGPVI010000054.1 GCA_018067115.1 Bizionia sp.
TATACGTGATCTGCTGCATCGCCACTTACAAACACTCCTTCAATATTTGTTTTCGATGTTCCTGGCTCGTTAATAATATAACCTGTTTCATCCAAGTTTAAAAAGCCTTTAAAAATATCTGTATTAGGTTTATGCCCAATAGCTACAAAAAATCCTGTAACTGGAATTTCTGTTTTTTCGTTTGTTTTGTTATTTACCACTCTTACGCCTGTAACTACTTGTCCGTCGCCTAAAACCTCTTCGGTTTCTGTGTTAAATAAAATTTCAATATTTGCTGTGTTTTTTACACGTTGTGCCATAATTTTCGACGCTCTAAACTCGTCTCTTCTTACTAACATCGTTACTTTTTTACACAATTTAGATAAATAATGCGCTTCTTCACAAGCACTATCTCCTGCTCCAACAATAACAACTTCGTGATTTCTGTAGAAAAAACCATCACAAACTGCACAAGCTGATACACCACCACCCAACTTTAAATATTTTTGTTCAGATTCTAACCCTAAGTATTTAGCACTTGCTCCTGTAGAAATAATTACAGTATCACAGTGAATTTCTTTGGTATCGTTAACCCATACTTTGTGAGGTTTTTCTGAAAAATCAACTTTAGTAATCCAACCGTCTCTAACATCAGTTTCAAAACGTTCTGCTTGTTTTTGTAACTCAATCATCATAGCAGGTCCTGTAATACCATCTGGATAGCCTGGAAAATTCTCTACTTCGTTAGTTGTAGTTAATTGACCTCCTGGTTGCGTTCCTTGGTATAAAACTGGTGCCATATTAGCTCTAGCAGCGTAGATAGCTGCAGTATATCCCGCAGGTCCAGATCCTATTATTAGACATTTTACTTTTTCAATCGTATCAGACATATCATCATATTTTTTAAAGCACAAAAATAGGCTTTTTTAGTAGAAAAATCACTTCTTAGTTATCAACAGTAACTATATTTCTATAAAGGTTTATTATTTATCTGTATATTTATAATTCCTCTTAAAAAAAACAAATTAACATCTTAAATTTTAAAAATTAATTAAGAAAAAGTTAAACATAATTAATTATACTATGGGAACAATTTCAACCAACAAAAATATGATTACTTTATATTACAATTCTCAAACAGCATTAGGGAAGCAAACATATCCTTACGTAAAGGCAGCAGATAAAAAAGTGCTTGCTATAGACATTTCTAAAACAAAAGTTACTGGCACACAATGGGCCACTATTGCAGAGAACTTAAAGGTGTCTATAGGCGATTTAATAAATAACGAACACCCCGATTTTACAAAAAACTACGAGACTTCTGCGCATTTTGACAGCGAAGACTGGATTAAGGTTTTAAATGCAAATCCCGATACTTTAAAATGTCCTATAATTATTGTGGGAGAGTCTTATTATCTATTAAAAACCCCTTCAGATTTCGTGAAATATATGGGGTCGAATAGTGGTGGAATAGACGGACAACACCCAGAAACTCTTTAAAATATAACACATAGCACCAAATAAAAAGGGCAACTACTTAAAAGTAGTTGCCCTTTTTATTTTACACTTTGTAATTGGTTATTTTCTGAAAAGTTTTTTTACAAACATCATCACGCCCACTTTACCTAGAATTTTAGCTCCAGTCTGCATCCACTGTGCCGGTTGCAGGCTTTCGATAAATTCGCCTTTAGCTCCTTTAATTTCTTCAAGAGCAATATTGCGTTCTAGAGTCAGTCTTTTCAAATCAAAATCAATATCATCTAATGTTTTGTATGTTTTCATATTATTCAAAAAATTTATCTGATAAGTTGCGAACAACTAAATTACTAATATGTTTTCTGTATAAGTAACAAAGCATTGCAACTATAAAGAACAGGAAACCTACGACTACAAATCCTAACGCATAATCTTCCAGCATAGCACCTATAAAAAAGGCTAGTGCAATAGCTAAAAACGTTAAACCTACAATACATAAACCTGCTATTACCACAGCTTTAAATACCAAACTAATAGATATAGAAAGTTGTTGAAAAATTTTTAGTTTATAATACTCTTGAGAAGACTTTAAGTATTTCTCTCCAGCATCTATAGCGTTATTTGATGTTTCATTTATGGAATCAAATACAGACATAAATTACGATGTTTTCTGTAATTTCTTATTTTGCGCCTTTAATTCTTGTAATTTCTTTTCTAAGGAACTTATAACATCATCGGCTTTATAACTAGCGTTTGTTACTACGTGTTCTAACTGACTTTCTAAATCTACTCTTTTAGTTTGCAGACTACCTGCTACTTGATCCTTTAAATCCATAGCTCCTGAAGTCAATCTATCTCTTGCGCTTAAAGCTTCTTCTGATAAACGCTCTCTAGTTTTCACTCCTTTGTCTGGCGCGTATAACACCCCTAATGCTGCTCCTATAGCAGCGCCTAAAATTAGTCCTAATGCTGTACTTCCGTTATTATTCATAATGTGTTGGTTTTTTTTGTTAAACTTCTTTTTTTGTAATAACATTTACGTGTTGTTACGTTCTACTCAAAGATACAAAACACACCGTATAAGTCTCTTAAAATTAACTTAAATGAATTATTAAAAGTTTGTTAAATAGAGACTAAAAACAAGTATATTCATTAAATTCTCGCAGATTTAGATAGAATTAAACAGTAAATTATGAAAAACACGGTAAAAACAACAAACCCATATAACAATAAACTCTTAAAAGAGTACAGTTTACACACCGAAAAAGAAGTAGCAAATTACTTAGAATCAGCGAGTAATTGCTTTAACGAATGGAAACTAACATCTGTATCGCATCGCACCTCGCTTTTAAGTAAACTAGGCGAAGTATTAAATGACAATTTAGAAAAGTATAGTCGCTTAATGACTCTTGAAATGGGAAAACCAATTACCCAAAGTAGAGCCGAAATAGAAAAATGCATTTCACTTTGCGATTTTTACGAAGCTAATGCGGAAGAGTTTTTAGCAGACGAGATGATAGAAACAGAAGCCGAAGAAAGCTATATTAGCTACGACCCTTTGGGTACTATTCTAGCTGTTATGCCTTGGAACTATCCTTTTTGGCAAGCCTTACGTTTTGCGATTCCCACGTTAACTGCTGGTAACACTGCGCTTTTAAAACACGCTACTAATGTTACCGGGTGTGCCCTTGCATTACAAGATCTTTTTGAAGAAGCCGGGTATCCAAAAGGCTGTTTTCAGACACTTTTAGTAGATCACGACACCATAACAACAATTATTGCGCACGACAGCGTTAAAGCCGTGTCTTTAACTGGGAGTGAAAGAGCAGGAAAAACTATCGCTCAAACAGCAGGAAAACACTTAAAAAAATGTGTATTAGAATTAGGAGGTAACAACGCCTGCATCATTTTAGACGATGCAGACTTAGATAAATATATGGATACCATTGTAAATGCGAGAATGCAAAACACCGGTCAAAGCTGTATTGCTGCCAAACGTTTTATTGTTACTGAGGGGATACATAATGACTTCGTAGAGCGTTTTAAAACTAAGATTGAAGCATTAAACTACAATGACCCTATTAACGAAAACACAACCATTGCAACCTTAGCACGAGAGGATTTAGCAGACGATTTACAAAAACAAGTAGATGATGCTATTAATAAAGGAGCTGAAGTGATTATTGGTAACACCAGAAATAAATCGTATTTTGAAGCAACATTATTAACTAATGCCACCCAAGAAATGGCTGTTTTTAAGGAAGAAACCTTTGGACCAGTCGCTCCTGTTTTTAAAGTTAAAAATTTGGATGAAGCACTAAAATTAGCCGCTAATTCTAAATTCGGATTAGGGACAATGGTGTTTAGCGCAGACACAGAGACCGTAAGTAAAAAAGTTATTAATATAAATGACGGTGCTTTTTTTATAAACGAATTGGTAAAATCTGATCCGCGATTACCTTTTGGAGGCACAAAAGCATCAGGGTATGGCAGAGAACTTTCGCAAGAGGGAATTAGGGAGTTTGTAAATATTAAAACAGTTTATATTACTACATAAACA
The DNA here is from genome assembly GCA_018067115.1 of Bizionia sp. Classification (GTDB taxonomy): domain Bacteria; phylum Bacteroidota; class Bacteroidia; order Flavobacteriales; family Flavobacteriaceae; genus Bizionia. The sequence continues at coordinate 4,016 of JAGPVI010000054.1, forward strand.
AAAAAAACAGCCACTATGAGTCTACTAAAAGAAAAACGTAAAAAAAGAAGGAAATTTATTCTACAAAAAGACAAAAAGATAAAGTCTAAATCAGCATTAATATTTATAGTATTACTATTATTGGCACTTACGTTAATAATAGCCGGTTTCATTTATAAATATTATTAAAAATAAATGCAATAAAAAAGCCAATTATTCTTTAGAATAATTGGCTTTTTTATATGTTAATAGTAGAATTATTTAATCTCAACTAATTCTAAATCAAACACTAAATCTTGTCCTGCTAAAGGGTGATTTCCATCTACTACGATGTGATCTTCATTAACCTCAGCAATTCTAAATTGGTGTTCGCTACCATCTTCACCTTTAGACACTAGACCTAAACCTACTTGTGGTTCCATATCTTGTGGTAATTGTGCTTTTTCAACCTTGTGGAATAATTCTTTTTGAACATCTCCGTAAGCTTCATTTACTGGAATTTCTACTGTTTTTTTATCGTTCACTTTCATATCGATAACAGCTTTTTCAAAACCAGGAATTAACATACCTTCTCCTAAAGTAAATTCTAAAGGCTCACGCTCTAAAGAACTGTCAAAAACTTGACCGTTGTTTAATTTTCCTGTGTAATGTACTTTTACCGTATCTTTTTCTTTTACTTGACTCATAAATATTTTTTAAAAATTTAATAAATAGAGTGCAAAGCTATTATTTATATATTGAACATCAGAATAATATACGATTTTTCAATATAAATTAAGAAAAACTTAACTTTATATAGCAATTTCACATTAATTAAGAACTATAATTGCTTAATTATCAGTTAAAAAGTACAAGACAAGACCATTAAACCTATACTGTTTAGATTATTAGTGTTTCATTTTTAAATCTGTCGCCAACACTCAAGCTAAAAAAAAGCAACACTAGGTTTACTAATTTTCTTGAAATTGCTAATTGTTGTAAAGCCTAGTTCTAAATTAGAATCATAGAAAGACACAAGCCTAATCGTCTCAAGGTTTTAATTTCCGTACCATTTAATAATTACTAAATACACAATCGTTTACACGTTGATGGTCTTTTAAGAAATAACCCCAATAGAATGAGACATATTATGGCATAAAAAAAGCCTAAAATCAAAAGATTTTAGGCTTCATTGGTCGGGGTGGCAGGATTCGAACCTGCGGCCTCCACGTCCCAAACGTGGCGCGATAACCGGGCTACGCTACACCCCGAATAGTTATCTACAATCTTAAAAGCACTGTGCTGTTTTAATTGTGGTGCAAATATAACATAATTCTTAAATATCAACCTATAATTATTGTAAATTGTAGAAACTTTTTTATTAACACACTATGCATCTTAAAACCATTCTTTTTTATCTCTCTTTTTTCTTGATTGTAACCTCCTGTGCTCAAGACAAAAACCCCATTAATCCCAACACAGATTACGAGATAATTGTACCCGAATTAAACAATCCGTGGGGCTTCGTTTTTTTACCCGATGCCTCCATTTTAATTACTGAAAAGGAAGGAAAGCTCATTCATTTCAAAAACAATATCAAAAATGAGATTTCTGGACTGCCAGAAATTTATGTTCGGGGTCAAGGCGGCTTGTTAGATATTGCACTTCACCCCGATTATAAAAATAACGGATGGATTTATTTCTCGTATGCCTCTCCAGAAGGTAAAGAAGATGGAGGTAACACTGCTATTATGCGTGCTAAACTAAGCAATAACACACTTATCGAAACACAATTACTTTACAAAGCAGACCCCAACACGACTAAAGGGCAGCATTTTGGTTCTCGAATTGTTTTTGATGCTGATAACTATATGTATTTCTCAATTGGAGAACGTGGTGAACGCGATATAAATCCGCAAGATCTTACACGAGATTGTGGTAAAATTTATAGATTGCACGATGATGGTCGTATGCCTGAAGACAATCCGTTTATAACAGTTGCTAATGCAAAGCACGCCATTTATTCTTACGGTCATAGAAACCCACAAGGTATGGTTATTCACCCAGAAACAGGAGCGATATGGGCGCATGAACACGGTCCAAAAGGCGGTGACGAAATAAATATTATAAATGCTGGTAAAAATTATGGGTGGCCAGAAGTGACATTCGGCAAAAACTACACGGGCACTTCTATTACAGAAAGCACCGAAAAAAAGGGAATGGAAAACCCTATACATTATTGGACACCTTCTATTGCTCCTAGCGGCATGGCATTTATAACATCGAAAAAATATGGTGATTGGCAAGGCAGCTTATTAGTGGGGTCTTTAAAATTTCAATATTTAGATCGCTGTGTTATTAAAAATAACAAGGTCATTAAAGAAGAGCGCTTACTCGATAAAATTGGCCGTGTTCGCTCTATAAACCAAGGTCCAGACGGAATGATCTATGTGGGAGTAGAACAATTAGGAATTATAAAACTAAAAAGACTTTAATATAAAGAATGAAAAACATTAAAATCACCTTACTCTTATTAACCATTTTATTAATAACAGCTTGTAAATCGGATACAAAAAATACTATGACATCCAAAAGTGTTTCCGCCGAATCCAAAACGTACAATGCAGGTAAAAAGGTGTACTTAGACAACTGTATTAGTTGTCATTTACCTAGTGGCAAAGGTGTTCCGAAAGCATTTCCGCCGTTAGCGAACTCAGATTTTCTAGAGAATAATAGAGAAGCTAGTATCCACGCTATAAAATATGGACTAAGCGGCGAGATTATTGTAAATGGTGAACGCTATAATAGTGTGATGGCACCACTTGGACTTACAGATAAAGAAATTGCAGATGTAATGAATTATATTACAAATAGTTGGGGTAATACTAACGATAATGAAATTTCAGTAGAAGAAGTTTCAAAAATTCAGCAATAAAGATTTCTAAAAATACTTAAATTTGCACTCTAATAAACGAATATATTTATGTTAATAATAGGAATCGCAGGTGGAACAGGTTGCGGAAAAACAACAGTTGTAAACCAAATACTTAATGAACTTCCAGAAGGCGAAGTTGGAATAATTTCGCAAGATTCTTATTATATGGACACAACGCACCTCTCTTACGAAGAGCGTATAAAAATAAATTTTGATCACCCTCGGTCTATAGATTTCGATTTAATGGGTGAGCATTTAAAGGACTTAAAAAACGGTAAAGCAATAGACCAACCCGTTTATTCGTTTGTAAAACATAACCGAACGGGAGACACTATAAAAACACACCCACGAAAGGTAATGATTGTGGAAGGGATTTTAATTTTAACACATCCTGAAATTCGCAAAATGTTCGATATTAAAATATATGTGCATGCCGATAGTGATGAGCGCTTAATACGTCGTTTAAAACGTGATATTGCAGAACGCGGACGCGACTTAAATGAGGTTCTTACCCGCTACCAAACAACATTGAAACCAATGCACCAACAGTTTAT
>JAGPVI010000060.1 GCA_018067115.1 Bizionia sp.
TCTTCGCTATAACGCGTTTTAGTATAATCGTATACTTTTTGCGCATCACTAAAAAGCTCTTCACTATTCCTATATTCTCCATCGCTTTTACCGTAATTTCTATAATCTACAAAAAGTACATCATAATCGTTTTCCAAAAACAAAGGTGCACGTTTTCCCCAATCGTGAATCGCTCCGGCATTACCATGAAAATATAAAATAACACCTTTGGGTACTTCGGCTTTAAAAAGTACCGCGTTTAAAAAAAGGTCTTTTTCTACTTCAATATTTACTTCTTCAAAAGATTCGGTAAACTCAAAAACATAATCTTTCTCCAGGTGTTTCGGGTTAAAAAAGAAGCGTTCTTGCTTAAAGTATAAAAACACCAAAGAGGATAAGTAAATAAAAATAAGAACCACAGCTGTTCTTGTGAAGCGTCTTAATATTTTTTTATAATTAATTTTCAATAGATTTTCTTTTTAATGTTTCGTACAAAAATACAGTAAAAACTATAAAATACTCTAAAGCAATAATATATAGGTTTTCAGACTTGTCTGCTTTGTCAATGTTTACGTATGCTAGATAACTAAGTATAATTACAAAGCTCCAAACCAATGGGAATTTGTAATTGGTGAAAATCGATAATATTAATATCGTAGCGATGTACCACGGATGAACTGTGGTACTCATAAATAAGTAAAACACAAAAGCAAATAGCATGGAGTTTATCAATTGCTTAGTAGTAAAATTCTTTTTAAATAAAGCCAAGTATGCGATAAAGAGGATCACTAATACTGGTAGAATGCTACCAATAATGGCAATTTCATTATAACCTCTAAACCAATAACCAACTTCTCTAGCGATGTAATAAATACTGGCATTAAACTCGAAGTTTTGAAACCATAAGCCAACCGTTTGCGCATAATTATTTACAAATTGGGAAGAATAAAAAGGAAGAAATAATAGCAGTGTAGTAAAACCAACAATACTATAAAATGTTATTAATTTTGTCCTGCGGAGCGCAGTCGAAGCATCTTTGTTTTCTGGAGATTTCAGGGGCTTATTTTTTGAAAGAGATTTCTCGACTGCGCTCGAACTGACATTAATATCATGAGGATCTTGAGACATAGTAATCTCATTATTAGAAACAGATTGCTTCGTTACATTCACAATGTCTGTTCCTTTTCTGAAATATTTAAAAAACAAAGGCAAAAACATCAGGGGAATTAACTTCACCGAAATCGAACAAGCAAAAATGACAGCAGCTTGTTTCCATTTGCTAGTATGTAATAGATATAAACTCCAAACCAAAAAGAAAATCATAACACCTTCAAAGTGTAAATTCCCTGTAAGTTCTATTATAATAAAAGGATTTAAAATATACCAGAAAATATTCTTTGCAGGAAGTTTTAATTTTTTAAGCAGTTTTTTTCCAAAGTATAGCGTTCCAAAATCGGCAGCAATAATTAAAAGTCTAAGGCCAATTACGGAACTTAAAATGCTTTTTCCTGGAAACAGATTGGCAATAAAGAAACATAATTGGTTTATAGGAGGATAGTTGGTAAAATGGCTCGCGTTTAAAGGTCCCATTCCATTATATAATTCCATTTGATTAGGGAAACCGGAAAGTATGCCCATACTCATTTGATAGTCTGGTGTTGTTAAGTATGGATTAAACCCAATAGATAACATTTGGCCGTCCCAAATAAAACGATAGAAGTCTTGCGATAAATTGGGAATAGCAAGTATAAAAATAGCTCGAAATATAAAGGCAATCCAAGTTAAAAAATTAAAGTTGTTTTTGTTATATTCTACTATTTTATAAAACAGAAAAAACAATGCAACATACAGGCTAATTAGTTTTATATAATCTGTTCTTACTAAATTATAAGCAAAAGCAAAGTAGAAGAGTATACATGCTAATACGAATAAAATAGAAGGTTTTTGTAGTTTTAAAATAGAAGTGTTAAATAGCATGTGTCAAATATAAATATTATTTGTTGGGTTTTATGTATTCTTAAAGGAAGACCTTTTAGATTCCAACCTGTAATTTGTTATCTAGAAATGAGTCCCAGTTTTATGGGGTACCTTACTTTTTTAATAGCAATTTCATGGAAATAATGGAATGGAAAAGGATGTGTTCTTAGGGCTTTTATAATCCGTGTAAATGAATAATCTTTTCTATTTTTGTAAATAAAAAAAACTGCCTTTTTTATGAAAAATATATTTTATTTATTCTTCCTTTTAATACTGTTTGTTTCTTGTAAAGATACCAGAAAAACGGAGGTGGAAAGTACTATCGATACACAAGAACATAATACAGCATTACAAATTCTAGAAGTAGCAAGTTTTAAAGGTCAACAAGTAACAGGTGTTTCGGTTTCCGATACGGGTCGTGTTTTTGTGAATTTTCCAAGATGGAGAAAAGGTGTTGTGCATTCGGTAGTGGAGATTACTGCAGATAAACAAAAGAATAGTTACCCAAATGCAGATTGGAACTCTTGGAATATTGGTCAGCCTGTAGTTGCTAATAAGTTTGTTGGCGTGCAATCTGTAGTTGCTTTTGAAGATGAATTGTATGTTTTAGATACTAGAAGTGCGTTATTTCAAAATGTGTTAGA
>JAGPVI010000062.1 GCA_018067115.1 Bizionia sp.
TTAAGTTTAATTTATTAATACTAAACTTATTGGTGTTAAATCTATTTGTGTAAACGGTATTGCCATAGAAATCATAAATTTTAACATTGTTTAAAATTATACTTTTACTTTCTGTTCTCTGAAAATCGTTACAGGGTATTCCTGGATCTGGTTTGTTAACAATGATTGAGCCTCCTTTTACAGGTTTTTGATACACTTTTAATTTACTTGGTTCTTGTGGGCATGGGTTATCATAATAACCGTAAACCTTTACAGATTTATTACTGATATCTGATGCTCCACAATCATTTATAGCTCTGACATTAACTATATAATTACCTGGGCAATTTCCCCAGTTTACAAACGCATATTTAGATGTTGTAGTTAAGGTACTAGAATACCCGTTTCCAGTTTGGAATCTTGGTGCTATTCCATCATTTGGGCAATTAGAATTTAGTGTAGTTATAAACCAATAATAGCCTGTTGCTCCTGAGACATAATCTACATTTAGTTGAGAAGTTGTTGTTACACCCACATTATTATGACCTCCATAAATTGTGTGATTGACTATGGTTGGCGTACCTACTTGAATACCTGTTTTTTGTATAGCGGCAGTTTGACCACAACTATTAGTAACATTTGCTGTTAAAGTAATTGTACCATTACCTACCACATTAACTTGAACCTGTGTAGCATTTAATTGTGTTACTGTTGCAACATTAGTATTTGAGGAAGACCAAGAGGTTACAGTAGTTCCAGCAGGTAAATTGTTAATAGTATATATTTCATTATTACACGAAGCATCTGCACCAACAATTGGTAAGTTAGGATTATAATTACCGAAACTTACAGCGGATGTGAGTGATGTATAGTTGGAATTATTAAGAATAACTGTAACATTTACATTACTTGGTGGATATAAATATGGTGTTAAAGTAACTGTATTTGTATTAGTTGTAAATGTAGAAACAATTTCTCCATCGCGCTTCCAACCATTACCAACGTTCCAATTGTAAGATAATGTTCCCGGTGAATTGTAAACATTGTTAACTGTAAATGTTTTTGGTGAAATGTCATTTCAAACAACACCTGTTGTTGTTGGTGAAATTGTAAATGTTGGTACTTGTGTTTTTGTTAAAGGGTATTCACAGCTATCATCTTCAACATTACTATCTGTTACAGATTTAATAAAAATACTACTTCCATTTACTTGGATTTCACTTTCTGAAATGCTAATAGGTATTTGTCCATAAAATTCTGTATCATTATTACTCCAACTATTTGATTGAACTGAATAATTTCCTTTTTCATTACCATAAGATGAATTTGAATACTTTAATAAAGCTTTTACATTTGTTGTGCCAAGAGCTTGATTACTTGGTTTTGTTAGTTTAAAATAAATAGTTAAACTAACATTGCTGTTGTCTTCTATATCTATTAAACTACAATTATTCACAGTTGTTTGATTATTTACAAGAACATCAATTATTTCTGTTGTAATTTGTGCATATGTACTAGTAGTACAAAATGTAATTAGAATTATTAAGAGTTGTATTTTTGATTTCATAATTTTGTTATTTAAGTGAAAACACTATTTTTCTAAATGTATTTGAAAGCCGAATCCTAACTCTATTCTATTAGTTACAGTACTGAATCTATCTGAATTATATCCAAGTGTAAACTCTAATGCTACACTATTATTAAAATATAGTACTGGGCCTGCTTTTACTCTATAAGATGAATTACTTGTAGAAGAAAAACCTTTAGTTTTTGATGAGTAATAAATAAAATTTGCATCTGCAAATAAATTTATTCTATTATCTGATTTTAAAAAGTAATATCTAGCAAACGGACCAATGCCATATCCAATGTTTGACGGTCCATTTTTAGTCTCTCCATAGAAAAAACTTGGTGTTAAACCAACTGCAAATTTATCAAAAAAGAAATGTCCTATATTAGGATAAATTCTAATTCCGCTAGATTTACCAGTTTCATTTCCGTCTTTATCATGTACTGTAGAACTGTTAAAAGTCGCATCTCCTCCAACAAGCCAATTACCTTTAGTTATTTGTGCATTTAAGGCTAATGAAGTTGTTAGTGCTAAAAAGAAAAATAATGTTTTCATATTGTTTAAATTTTTAAGTTGTTTGTTAATGTAACAATTGGAAGACTATTAATTTGTAATAATTTTTGTTTTCTGTGTTTCATACATTTTAAACCGTTAAAGTGAGTCAATTTTGTTGCCAACTTATTTATATCAGTGTAAAACTAATAGCTTTACAGTTAATCAATAAATATAAGAATGTATGATTAGTGTATAAGCAATTATATTTTCCAGTAAAATTCTTATGAAAATTTTAAAGATCATAAATTAATAGCACGTGCAATATAGAAATTACATATTCTATACTATTGTAAAAAATCGTAAATACTAAAAATGTTGGTTTTTATTTATTCTTAGACCTCTTCACCCTCTAAAAGACAGCTCAATATTCCTGTCTAAAAAGTGAGTTACAATAACCTATGTGTTACAATAACTCTGAAGGCTGCAACTCAGAAAACATAAACTACATCAAGAAAAAACAAAAATGAAACAAGAAAAAAACAAGGTTAAAACAAAGATCGACACAAATTGCAACAAAAAAACAAGGTGCAACAAGAATATTAGCAACAGTAAATGTTTATTACTTCAACCATTATTCTTTAGGTTTAGAGAATTACAACTAAACAAGACTATATTTCAACATAAAAATTATGAAGGTTCCATTTAGGTTGATAAATGGTTGGTGTAAAAGCAAACCTTAATTTTCTTATTTAATTTTAGGTTGCTAGTTTGTCAAAAACTTAAAGCTATAAGGTTTCTGTCAGGTTGCTGAAATAAATATAAAAGTAAAAATATCAGGTTAACGAGGTTGTTTCTTTGGTTGTAATCTGGTTTATATGTACCTCATAATGGTATAGGTGTGAGATACAAATAATTAATTTTAATTCCTTAAACTTATTGACATAAGTTAATTCCTGTCAATAAATAGTTCTCACGAAATAAAATCTACCAAATCATCACCTTCTTCAATATTTTTATCTTCTAATAAATCACTACATACAATATTATAACCCATTGCCATCAACTCTTGTGCCTTCAGCCTCCAAATTTTATATTCAGATTTATCGGGATAAGCAATAATATTAAATTTTTTTAGTGGTCTTAATAACTCTTCTTTAAAGTTAGCTTTACTTCCTGTCGCCAACCATAAATAAGTAGGATATATAATACTCATTATAATGGCTGTTTTTTCAGATTCCACAATACAGATAGTATCACCTTCTTTATAATCGTACAAATTATGCAACCCAAATAAACATTGTTGTAACACAAAATTATTTAGTTTCATCTTTTTATGGATCCAACTAATATGGTTATAAGGCTTTTTAATCCTGCTGCCTGTATTACAATTGTACAACATTATCTTACCTGCCCTAACCCTCATAACTTCATCCACTTGCCAAAATATTGTTGCACCGTTCCAAAGTGTTGTAGTTCCTAAAAAGTATTTCTTAATTACTTGTTTTACATCTATTGGTGCAAAATAATTTAATAAATAGGCTACAAAATTATTTTGTGTATAATTATTGCTGTGAGACACTAAGTCCTTTTCGTTGTGATACGATCTATTACAACCTATCGTTTTGTAAGCAACCTTAGGTTGAATTATTAGGTTGCTGTTTGGTTGATGAAAAAAACCGCACTTAGATTCTCTATCACACCTTCCTACTGCTTCACTTAAATAATTTAAAGTTTCTGCATCTATAAACTTCACAAATGTTATTTTACCACAATTTGGACATTTAAATTTCTTGCTAGATTTGTCTAATATATATTTATACTGATCTCTCATATTCTCAATTCGTATATCTCGTACACTTTTATTAGTACGAATTGTACGAGTACTGTTTTACGCCGTCTTTTTTTCATTAAAATGATTCTCTATTAGATATTTAACACTATCCTCAAGAGTAAAATCTGGCAATGGTTTTCTTTTTGATTTAGTTTTTAATGTAGGTTTAACAACCTTAATATCGCCTTTGATCATTTTATACAGCTTCATAAGCTCTTCTGGCGGAAGAGCTTTAGCTATATTATATACATCATTGGCATTCATAAATTAGATATTAAGCTTTGCTTTTCTTTGCCTAACTGTTGCTTCGTGTATACCTAACTCTTTACCTATTTGAACATTAGACAAGCCTTGATTTATGAGTCCAATCATTTTATCATCTCTCTCCTCTATAGAACTCGATGCTATATTCGCTAAATGTTCAGACTCTGAAACAAATCCTAAAAAATTAAACTTTAAAAAATTTGATGACTTACTAATTTCACATAAAACAACATTCTCACTGTGATACAAATGTTCTGTATTACGTTGCTTTATTTGTTTTATGTAACGAAAAGAGTGGTCTTGGGAACTTGCTCCAATAGCAAAAGAGCTATCGCAAAAATTCATTAACATTTTACTACCAGCTAAATCGTTTTTAGTAATTGGCTTAGAGTCTTCTCTTTTTGGAGTGTGAGATAATACCAATACTGAAATATTATTAGATTTCGTCAATTTTTTGAGAGTCTTCATTAAATGAAGGGCGTACTTTGCCTTCTCATTATCATTGTTTAAATAAGTAAGATTATCAATGATTAAAACTTCAGCTTCACTTTTTGTAATCGATAACTCCAATGAATCACATAAATAATCTTCAATAGATTTATGCTTTGCTGGGAGCTCCAACTCTGAGTTTAATTCTGCTCTTAAAAAATTCTCGTGAAAAGTATAATGACCTTGATAATCGTCGGAACAACGATTTTCAAATTGTTTATCAGACAATTCAAAATCTAAGTACAGTACTTTTTTAGGTTTGCATTCTAATTTAAAGCCAGAAATAGCTTTACCTCGACTTAAACTATCAGCAATTTGCACCGCTAGAATAGATTTCCCAATATTGGTATCTGCAAATAGAATTGAAAGCTCATTCTCGTACCAAAATTCACTAAAAAGCATATTTGGTATAGGTCGG
>JAGPVI010000064.1 GCA_018067115.1 Bizionia sp.
TGAAGAATATAGAATTTGTATTGGTAAGTATAGATCCAGAAATAGATACCCCACAACGTTTAAAGAGTTTTGCTATAGAAAACGCAATGGACGGCGAGCAATGGACGTTTTTACAAGGTACAACAAGTGGTGTGCGAGAATTTGCCAATGTATTATCTGTAAAATATAAAGAAATTTCACCTATCGATTTTTCGCACTCTAATATTATTTCGGTGTTTAATGCAGAAGGAGAATTAATGCACCAGCAAGAAGGATTAGGAGTGAATAATAGGGAAACTGTTGCTTCTATTTTAAAAGTAACGCCTTAATTAAGGGTTGCAAAGATCTAATACATAAAAAACACAGTATGAAAAATTATAATGTATTAATGCTATTCTTAGCATTGAGTCAGGTGATTTATGCGCAAGATTTTGAAGTATCTGCTGAGCTAAGACCGCGATTCGAATACCGAAATGGGTATAAAACATTACCGGTAGATTCGTTGGATGCTGCTGCTTTTGTGTCGCAACGCACCCGGTTGAATTTTGATTATAAACACACGTATTTCGATGCGTATTTAAGTATTCAAGATGTTCGTGTTTGGGGCGATGTTCCTACTTTAAATGCCGCCGATAATAACGGATTAAGTGTTCACGAAGCTTGGGCACGATTAAAATTAGCGTCCGAGTTTTCTCTTAAATTAGGACGTCAAGAAATTGTATACGACAACCAGCGTGTTTTTGGAAGTGTGGGGTGGGCGCAACAAGCTAGAAGTCACGATGCACTTTTGGCGATTTACAAGCCTAATGCTAATCAACACTTTGAATTAGGGTTAGCGCTAAATGCAACGTCAGAGTCTTTATCGAAAATTGATTATACGCTTAATAATTACAAAGCACTCCAGTATTTGTGGTATCATACAGACATTAAAAACATAGGATTAAGTTTCTTAGTTTTAAATACGGGATTTACTTATTATGAGGCTCCTCAAGACGAAAAACAAGAGGAGAAAGTAGATTATAATCAAACACTGGGAGCGCATGTAACATTTTTAGGAAATAAAGTATCTGCGGAAGCATCTGTATACGTTCAAACGGGTAAAATTGCCAATAGAAATTTAAGCGCTTTTAATGCTGCAGGACAATTAAATTATAGTTTGACACAGAATTTTACAACAGGTTTTGGGGCAGAGTATTTATCGGGAACCGATATGAATACGTCTAGCTCAGATATTAAATCGTTTACACCTTGGTTTGGAACCAATCATAAATTTAATGGGGCAATGGACTATTTTTACGTGGGTAGTCACGCAAATTCGGTTGGGTTAATCGATGCGTTTATTAACTTAAAATATCAAAAAAACAAACTAAAATTAAATGTAACACCTCATATGTTTTGGTCGGCAGCAAACGTAGTAAATAATACTAACGAAACAATGGACGATTATTTAGGAACAGAAATAGATATAAAATTGACTTATAATTGGCAAAAAGAGATAAGTTTTCAAGTCGGTTATTCACACTTATTTGGCACTGAAACGCTTGAGGTTTTAAAAGGAGGAAACCATAATGCAACAACCCACTGGGGGTGGGCAATGGTTACTATTAAACCGAGCTTATTTAAAACAGCAGCAAATAATCAATAAAAAATAGAATACAAATCACCTCCAAAATTCACCTCCAAAATTCATCATCTAAGTTGTCTTGAAAAGCTTCTGGTTGATGAATTTTTTCTATATGTAACAGTTGCGCTTCGGTAGCTACTTTTTGAATTTCAGGAAATAAAACACGTTCTTCAAACCTAATATGATCATCCAATTCTTTTTCAATAGCGATTAATGCTGTTTGCATATCTGGTTCTTCAGTAAACAAGTGATGCAGTCTCTTGTGGTCTTCCATTACTTTAATTATACTGCTGTGATTAGGAGGTAAAAGCGTGAAAATTTCAGTTTCTTCTAACTCAAAATGCGGAATTAAATGTGTTTTATAAAACCAATCAGCATATGTTTTTATGCGCGAGATAGCAATATTTTTGTTAAAACCAGTTCTTATTTTCCACGATAATAAGAGTCCGTGATGGTGCTCTCGACTTAGTGGTTTTAATGCTTCATGTCGTTTTAAAGGTTTTAATGCCATAATAATGTTGTGTTTTATAACTTATAAATAAAATAAGAATACCTAAAGGTAAGAGAATACTAGCGATAAATAAAACACCGAAATAATGTGGTAACATACCGAGTTGTAAATACCATAGTGCGCCTTGGGTAAAAAGAATACACTCTGTGCTAATAATGCCTAAAAGAAATAGGTAAACCCCTAGTTTTGAAAGAGAATTAAGTTGTAATAGTTTAGCTTGAAAAAGAAAGGCAAATAAAAACCCGCTAACAACGCCTAGCATAGTAAGATGAATAAAGCCAATTACAAAATTATGATGCTCGTAAACTGCTGTTGAAAACTCCGGAATAATAGACAGCGTTTGCAAGACTATTTTCATAATAAAGCAGATTAAAGAAAACCGATATACAATTTTTAAAAGAAGGGATTGGTGTTTTAAATTATGCTGTAATGGCACTTTTATTATGCAGTTAAAATAATACAAAGCGACCAGCTGAAGTATAATACCAAATCCATTAAACCAATAGAGTAGTGGGTGATTTGCAAACCATTGAATAGGGAGGGCAAAAGTGATTACCGTAGAAAAAATGAGTACTCGCAGAAATAATTTAGTGTTCTTTGACGGTGTAATGTTTAGCCTATGAAATAGAATAGCGATTACCGCAATTAAAAACCAACCGTTAAACTGAAAGTGTAAGAAAAACTGAATCGCTATTTGATAAAAAGCCGAGGCTTGCCCTAAGAGACCCACAGCAGGACCTAAACACCACACACCAACAGTAGAAACCAACATAAAGATTAAAGAGGCGCGCACTAACGTTTTTATTACTGGATTTCCAACAGTCATATCCTTCCAAATACGATACACAAAAGCATAACTGCAAAAAATATGTAGTGTAGAAAAGCTTATAGATACGGCTGCATAGCCCTGAAGCGGAAAACTAATCATCATCCCAACGACAGCTATTTGAGTGGTCCAAAATAATTTTGAATACCGTTGCGATTTTTCGGGCACAAAATAATGGACATAAAATGTAAATAACATTAAATACACCCAACCTAGCATAGCGACGTGGGAGTGCGCGTGTATTAAAAATTTATAATTAAAAATACTGCCGCCTATAAATGCATACCTTAAAAGTAAGCCCATTATAGCGGCAATAAAAAAATTAATTAAACACGTTGTAACACGATGTTTTAACATAAAAATTAATTGTCAAATAATTGTTTTTCTAACTCCGCTGCTTTAGGGAATAAAATATTATTTTCTAAGTGAATATGTAAATGTAAGTCTTTCTCAAAATCATCTAACATTGCAAACGTTACTTTATACGTATTACAAGCATCCGTTGGAGGCGTATAATTATTGGTTAGTTTTTCAATTTCTCTAAAACGTTCTCCTTCATTATCGTGTTCGGCCATCATTGAAGCAATGGGGTTTTTAACTGTTCCAAAACGCGCTGGATCAATATGTTCCTTGGTTTTTATGGCTTTTTCCATTTTTTTAATAAATGGAAATAGCACCAGTTCTTCTTTTTTCATATGCGATGCAAGCTCCTTACTAGAAGCTGTAAATAATTCTGTAATTGTAAATAGTTCTGGGTGAGTTGTACCGTGCACTTTACAGAGTTTATTTAGAAACGGAAGAAGTATGGCTGTTTTTTCTTCAACATAACGGTGGTGCGTATTTTCTATATGAATAGCTAAAACATCTAAGGGCCACAAGTTGTAATCTATAGCGTTTGTAGCACCTAAACTTACAGCTTCTAACTTGTCGAGTAGTTCTTGTGAGTCGATTTTGTTTTTTACACAGACTTCTTCAATTGTACGGTCTCCTTTGCAACAAAAATCGATACCATAAGAATAAAATACTGCTGCTGTTCTAAAATCGTCTGCCACAAAATGACCTATAGCTTTTTGTGAATTTTTTATTTGTGTTTCCATATGATTGTTTATTATCGGATAAAATTATCCTTTATTTAGAAATTAGATATAGAGCTTTTAACTCTTACAAATATAAACAAAAATTCCATAAAAGACACTATTGTCCTTTATGGAATTTATAAATAAAATAGAACGATAATTAGTATAAAATTAGTCTATTAAAATATCCAATATAGTAATGGCAGCATCGCTAATTCTAGTTCCAGGTCCAAAAACGGCAACAGCACCAGCGTCGAATAAGTATTGGTAATCTTGTTTTGGGATAACTCCACCAACAATAACCATAATATCTTCTCGACCATAATTTTTAAGCGCTTCAATAACTTGAGGCACTAAGGTTTTGTGTCCCGCTGCTAAAGACGATACTCCTAAAATATGTACATCGTTTTCTACGGCTTGTTTAGCGGCTTCTTCTGGGGTTTGAAATAAAGGTCCAATATCGACATCAAAACCAACATCGGCATACCCTGTAGCGACAACTTTGGCACCACGATCGTGACCATCTTGTCCCATTTTAGCAATCATAATTCGCGGACGTCTCCCGTCTTGCTCGGCAAAGGCATCTGCTAGTTCTCTTGCTTTTTTAAAGCTTTCATCGTTTTTTATTTCTTTACTATACACGCCAGAAAATGATTTAATTTGTGCTTTATAACGTCCGAAAACATCTTCTAAAGCATCGCTTATTTCTCCTAAAGTAGCACGTTCGCGGGCCGCTATAACTGCTAAAGCTAATAAATTTTCTTCACCTGTTTTAGCCGCTTCCGTTAAATCTAATAATGCTTGGGTTACTTTTTCAGTATTTCTTTCGGCTTTAAGTGTTGCTAGTTGCTCCAATTGCTGCTTACGTACCGTTTGGTTATCGACCTCTAAAATATGTAGCGGATCTTCAGTCTTTAATTTATATTTATTAATTCCAATAATTAAATCTTGATTAGAATCTATTCGGGCTTGCTTTCTTGCCGCCGCTTCTTCAATTCTTAATTTTGGTACACCAGACTCTATGGCTTTAGTCATTCCGCCAAGTTCTTCAACTTCTTCAATAAGCTCCCAAGCTTTTTGTGCGATATCGTGTGTGAGTTTTTCTACATAGTAACTACCGGCCCAAGGATCTACGGTTTTCGTAATTTGGGTTTCGTCTTGTAAAAAGAGTTGCGTGTTTCTTGCAATTCTAGCCGAAAAATCGGTTGGTAAAGCAATCGCTTCATCTAGCGCGTTGGTATGTAAACTTTGCGTACCACCAAATGCCGCAGCGGCCGCTTCAATAGTTGTTCTTGCAACGTTATTAAAAGGATCTTGCTCGGTTAAACTCCATCCCGAGGTTTGACAATGTGTACGTAAAGACAACGATTTTTCGTTTTTTGGATTGAATTGTTTTACCAATTTTGCCCATAACATTCTCGCGGCTCTCATTTTGGCAATTTCCATGAAATGATTCATTCCTATCGCCCAAAAGAAAGAGAGGCGAGGAGCAAACGTATCGATATCCATTCCAGCATCTAGACCTTTTCTTATATATTCTAAACCATCTGCTAGGGTGTAAGCCAATTCAATATCGCAAGTAGCACCAGCTTCTTGCATATGATATCCTGAAATACTAATACTGTTGAATTTTGGCATATTATTGCTCGTATATTCAAAAATATCAGAGATAATTTTCATTGATGGGGTTGGTGGATAAATGTAAGTATTACGCACCATAAACTCTTTAAGGATATCATTTTGAATGGTTCCTGCTAAGAATTCTGGCTTAACACCTTGTTCTTCTGCGGCAACAATATAAAACGCCATAATTGGTAAAACGGCTCCGTTCATTGTCATTGAAACAGACATTTTATCTAACGGGATTTGGTCGAATAATATTTTCATATCTTCAACGCTATCTATTGCTACGCCGGCTTTTCCAACGTCGCCAACAACACGTTCGTGATCGCTATCGTAACCACGGTGGGTGGCTAAATCGAAAGCTACAGAAAGTCCTTTTTGTCCTGCCTTTAAATTTCGTCTGTAAAAAGCATTGCTTTCTTCGGCGGTAGAAAAACCTGCATATTGGCGAATAGTCCACGCACGGCGTACATACATTGTGCTATACGGTCCACGTAAATTGGGCGCAATACCAGCCACAAAGTTTAAGTGTTCTACATTTTTTAAATCGGATTTACTGTAATTTGATTTTACAGTAATGTCTTCAGCCGTTAAAGTCGTTGTCACGTCTTTTTCTAGCTGTTTCGTTTCCGATTGTAATTCGATATGTTGAAGATTTTTTCTTTGCATTAGTCGTGATTATGTCCTTCGTGATTATCTTTTTTCTTAGGGACGTATTGAATGTCCTTTAACGGTGTTTCATTAAATTCTATAGCAGTATTTGCTTTAATAGGCTCTAATGTACTCGTAAGTTGCGACAACTCTATATCCATTAAAACCGCATAGTAATATTCGAAAGCTACAAAAGTTTTTAAACCTTTGTCTGTAAGCAGTTGCCTTGGGTTATTTCTAATAGGTGTTAAAACGGTGTTGCGACGCATACTATTGGTCGATAATAAGGCGTTAAATGTTATTTTTAAATCGTCGTTCTTTATATTATTTACCAGGCAGTCCATTAACAAACTAGAATAATTTAGTGTCCTAATTCCTGCTGTTGTTTGCCACAACTGGTTATCTTTTTTTAGCAACTTAGCTAATTTAAAGCTGTGTTCGCTCGCTATATCTTCCACCTTAAGCCTTCCATTTAAAGCGAATGCTGTAAACTGCGTGTATCCTTTTAAGGGCGACTGACTTATTTTGTCGTAAAACGCAAAAATATCGTTCTCGAACGAATGAATGGCTTCATTATATAAGTCTTCATTTTTTACATCGCAAATAACAAGGTCCGGTTGCTCTGTATATTTATAGACTATGCGCTCTTCTTTTGCACATCCCGATAAAAAAAGGACTGTAATTAATACTAAGCTTTTTAATAGAGATCCTTTCATTATTCTTGATTTATTCTATTTTGTTCTGCAGCTTCCGCAATTCGTTTCTCTAAAATAGGCTCTATAATAGTTTTGCGTGCATTCATCTTTAAAAACGGATACAGTTCTAAATTATTTTTCATTTTATCATCAGGATTCGGGTGTTTATTGGTCCCTAATAAAATAAGTGATTTGTTATTAAATTGCTCTATTTCCTTTTGTGCACTTTCTTTTATTTTTTTCTGAATTGTGCCTGAATTTAATAAGTGTAAAAAGCCGCCATTGTCTTCTATAGATTTAAAAAGAGTTAATGCTTTTTCCGATAATTGTGTGGTTAAGTTTTCGATGTAGTAACTTCCATCCGAAGCATTTTCTACGGCATCAAAATAACTTTCGTGTTTTAAAATAAGCAATTGGTTTCTAGCAATACGTTCGCCAAACTCATTGTCTTTATGGTAAATCGCATCGTAAGCTAAATTACAAATGGTATTTGCTCCTCCAAGAATTGCGCTCATACACTCTGTGGTGGTACGCAGCATATTTATATTATAGTCGTAAATAGTTTTATTGCGTTTTGTAGGTGTTACAAAAATTAGGCAATCGGTATTTGCGCCATACTCTTTAGCAATAGTTGCCCAAAGTACACGAAGAGCACGCAGTTTGGCAATTTCGAAAAAATAATTTGTGCCAACCGTTACATTAAATGTTATTGGAGCCACTATTTTCGAGCCAAATGCATTAAGATACTCGTTAGCATGTGCCATAGCGTACGCTAATTGCTGCACAATATTAGCACCTGCATTTTGGTATAAACCTGTATTTACACTTAGTGCAGAAGGCTGAGTCGTAACGATTGTTTTTAATACTGAAAAATCAGCTTCGAAACCTGAAAACCAATTACCAGATTTTGCTAGATTACCAACAATATCGGTATTAATCGTAATATTTTTTGAAGATAATTTATGCAATGCAGTAACAAAATCTGCATCTAAAAACTGTAGGTTAAAATGCAATGGAATTACAGATATATCAATATTTTTTGTGAGCTCTGTAATAGATACCTCTTTATCGGGGATTACGAAGGCGATGCTTTCTGCCCCGCGAGCAATGGTATTAACCGCTTTTTTGTTCGATAACTTGGTGTCTGCAACAAAAATGGTCTGACAAATATTCCAGGAATTGGAAGCTACCGGTAAAGGTTTATCGATAAGCAGATCGTCTTGGTGATAAAAAGGTTTTACGTTAATATCCTCATTGGTGGTCCAAATTAAGGTGTCATTATAATCGGCACCTTTTAAATCCACTTGTATTTTTTGTTTCCAAGCTTTAGAGGTTACACCTTCAAAGTCTTCAAATAATTTTTTACTCATTGTTTTTAGATTTTAAACTATCTGCATATTCAATAATGTAGATATCTTCATTTTCGCGCTTCATATAGTAGGCTTCTCGAGCAAATTTCTCTAAACCCTCTTCTTTTTTAAGCTCTTTAATAGCTTTGTTGTCTTTTACAATTTCTTTTCTGTAGTATTCCTTCTCATTTTCGAGGTCGTTAATTTCCTCATTCAAATCATTGTGAATTAAAAATGAGTTACTATCTAGAAATAGCATCCAGAAAATAAAACCTAGTGTAATTAGCACAAATATATTTTTGAAATACTTAAGCATTAGTTATTTTCTCGTTGATTATTGTTCTTACAATGTTTACTGCAACGGTATTGTATTTGTTTGTTGGTA
>JAGPVI010000086.1 GCA_018067115.1 Bizionia sp.
GGTAATCGAAAATCTCTTTTTGTGGAATAAGGTAACGATCAATCTCATTAAAATCTTGGAGTAGTATTTGTGCCCATTTAGAGAAGGACTCAAAAGGCTCTCTGTCGGCTTTGGGAGTTAGTTCTAAGTAACTATTATAGAACTCAAATAAGAGTTCTGTATTCGTTATTGTTTTTAGTCCTGCGAGTTCTTCTACAAACTCTTCGATACTAATTATTGTTGGGGAAAATATAGTTTTTTCTACGAGTGTAGAAAGCTCTTGTCTTAAAAATACACCAGCTCTTTTGCTAGGTAATATAAACGTGAGATTGGAGAAATCTGCACCTCTATTATTTAAGTTATTTAATACATCAAAAATAAAACTCTTCATTGTATAAAAATAAAAAACGCTTCGGATAACCGAAGCGTTTTTTTAAAAACTTATTTAGAATGTAAGATAAACTTATTTTACAAGTTTAATATCTGTACGTCTGTTGTTAGCTCTACCACTTCTTGTAGCATTAGAATCGATAGGGAAATCCTCACCGAAACCTTTAGCTGTTAATCTGTCAGCGTGAATTCCGTTAGCGATTAAGTAATCTCTAACTGCGTTAGCTCTTCTTTCAGATAATAATTGGTTTGAAGACTTTGCTCCAACACTATCAGTATGTCCTTCTAAAGAGAAGTTAGCATCTGGATATTCTTTTAATATCGCTGTGATGTTTTGTAATACTTCGTAAGACTGTTGTTGGAAGTTAGATTTTCCTGTGTTAAATAAAATAGTTCTTGAGTAGCTATTTAATTTATCCATAACTTCTTGAGTAGGTAATACTACTTCAGGACAACCGTTGTTAGCAACAGTACCTGCTTCGTTAGGACATTTATCATCTTTATCAGCAACACCGTCACCGTCAGCATCTGGCCAAGGACATCCGTCGTTTGCAGCAGGACCTGCTACGTTAGGACATTTGTCATCTTTATCAGCAACACCATCACCATCAGCATCAGGACATCCGTTTAAAGATTTAAGACCTTTTACTGTAGGACAATCATCTTCACTGTCAATTACACCATCACCGTCAGTATCAGGACAACCGTTTAACTCAGCTAAACCAGCTTCGTTAGGACAAGCGTCTTTACTGTCTTCGATTCCATCACCGTCAGTATCAGGACAACCGTTGAATGCTTCTAATCCAAATACTTCTGGACAAGCGTCATTTTTGTCATATATTCCGTCACCGTCAGAATCCATTCCACCAAACTTAATAGTGAAACCTGCAGAGTGTTGGAAATGTTTAGTTAAGTAATCGTCGAAAGAATGCTTGTATTTAGACTCAACAAACATACCTATGTTTTCAGTAAACCAGTACGTTAAGCCTAAAGATCCGTTTAGCGTTCCAGCTCCAACATTTTCTTTACCACCTGCGTTATTGTCATTGTATTTTCCTTCTTCAATCCAAGTGTAACCACCACCGATTCCGATAGCTGGTTCAAATTTCTTACTGTTTAATAAATCAGCAAAGCTATACTTTACATTAGCATCTACAGCGTAGTATGATAAGTCATTTACATGAACATCAACATCACCATCCATAGTTTCAAATTGACCCCATTTGGTTAGTTTATTGATAGATCCACCTGCTTGAATTATGAAGTTGTTACCTACATATTTAGAAACAGAAACTGTTGATAAAGAAGGTAAAATACTCCAGTGGTCACCAGCATTAAAGAATTCGTCGAAGTAATCTCCTTGTGGAGCGTCTTCTCCTACAGGATAAACGTCTACAGCGTTTATACCAAAACTAATAGCCCAAGGGTTGTTTTCGTCTTGTGCATTTACATTAGAGAAGCTTACTAAAAGCACCAATGTAAATAATAATCTGCTAAGATTTTTCATATTCAAAAAGTTTAATTTTAAGTGTTAATTAAGAAGCAAAAATAAGTTGTTATATATTATTAACAAAGACAAATATATAAAAATATTGTTTAAAGCAACTATTTATCAATTTATAATGAATCGTTCTAAATAATTTCTAAAGTTTTTCCGACTTTAATAAAAGCAGCGATTGCTTTGTCTAAATGCGCTTTGGTATGTGCTGCCGAAAGTTGTACTCTTATTCTCGCTTTATCTTTAGGTACAACAGGGAAGAAAAACCCGATTACGTATATACCTTCTTCTAAAAGTTTATTGGCCATTGTTTGCGATAATTTAGCATCGTAAAGCATTACTGGAACAATTGCAGAATCGCCATCGATTATATCGAAACCAGCTTCTTTTAAACCCTTTTTAAAGTAAGCGGTATTCCATTTTAGTTGTTCTAGCAACGTCGTATCGTTTGCTAACATATCGAACACTTTTATAGATGCGCCAACGATTGCAGGTGCTAAAGAGTTCGAGAATAAATACGGTCTAGAGCGTTGTCTAAGTAATTCTACTATTTCTTTTTTAGCGGTTGTATAACCACCCATTGCACCACCCATAGCTTTACCAAGGGTTCCTGTAATAATGTCGATACGTCCTAAAACTCCTTTTTCTTCAAGGGTTCCAATACCTGTATCTCCAATAAATCCTGTGGCGTGGCATTCGTCGATCATTACTAATGCATCGTATTTATCTGCTAAATCACAAATTTTGTCTAAAGGAGCAACAATACCGTCCATAGAAAATACACCATCGGTTACAATGATTTTAAAGCGTGCTCCGTTTTCATTTGCTGCAATAAGTTGATTTTCTAAATCTTCCATATTACTATTTTCGTAGCGATATCTTGCAGCTTTACATAAACGTACACCGTCTATAATAGAAGCGTGATTTAAAGAATCTGAAATAATAGCATCTTCTTTTCCTAATAAAGGTTCGAAAACACCCCCATTAGCATCGAAAGCTGCGGCATATAAGATCGTGTCTTCTGTGCCGTAGAAATCGGCTATTTTTTGTTCTAAGGTTTTATGAATGTCTTGAGTTCCGCATATAAAACGTACTGAAGACATACCAAAACCGTGTGTATCCATAGTGTCTTTTGCTGCTTGAACAACGTCTGGGTGCGAAGACAAGCCCAAATAGTTGTTAGCACAAAAATTTAATACGCTTTCTCCTGTGTTTAAAGTGATTTCTGCACCTTGAGGAGATGTAATAATACGTTCCGTTTTAAAAAGACCATTATCTTTAATCTCTTTAATTTCGTTTTGCAAGTGTTGTTGAATTTTACCGTACATGTCTTTTAGATATTTTTACAAATTTAATAATGTTTTCGCGTTAGTGGTAGTAACGGCATACTTTTTTTAGCGCCTTTTGCGATAAATAAAGATATAGTGAATGGCACGACTCTATGGTGCTTTTTTGCACTTTAGAGAAACGCCATAATTTTAACTCTACACGTGAGATTTTAATAGGTTTTAATTGAAATACTCTCGTTTATATAAATTAATAGTTTCTTAATTACTGTAAATTGCATGTCCTCTAAAACGTCTTGATAGTCTTGAAGCTGATGCTGATGTTTTGGATTGAACAAACCTGTTTTATAATCTATTATTACAACTTCGTTATTCGTGTTAATTACCAAGCGGTCTGGACGCAAAACTTTACCCGTTTTTGTGATAATATCGCGCTCGTTATAAATAGTGT
>JAGPVI010000096.1 GCA_018067115.1 Bizionia sp.
AAACATTTAAAATAATCAAATCAATATAATATATTTGTTACTAAATACTTTTTAATGGTTAAGAACAATTCTAACAACATATATATTAATCGTGAGCTAAGTTGGTTGCAATTTAATGCTCGTGTATTACAAGAGGCTGCAGATAAAACGGTGCCGTTAATAGAAAGATTACGATTTGTTGGTATCTTTTCTAATAATTTAGACGAATTCTTTAAAGTGCGTTATGCCACTATTAAACGAATTGATGAAGCTGGTAAAGCCGGAAAAAGTGAACTTGGAGGAATAAAAGCTTCAGAGTTGTTAGAAAAAATTACACAAACTGTAATAAAACAACAATCTAATAGTTTAAGGATTTTAAGTGGAATACAAAGTCAGTTAGAAAAAGAACATATTTTTGTTGTAAAAGAGGATAATATTAATGATGAGCAGAAAGCATTCATTAAGCAATATTATATCCAAAATGTGAGTCCGGCGTTAGTAACTATTATACTAAATGACTCCATAAAACTTCCTAATCTAAAGGATAGTGCGGCGTATTTAGCGATTAAAATGACGCTAACAGCTACCGATAACCAGTATGCATTAATAGAGATTCCTAAAAATATGAATCGTTTTGTCGTATTACCAAAAGTTGGCGACAAAAATTGTATTATAATGATCGACGATTTATTGCGTTATTGCTTAGATGATATTTTTAATATCTTCGATTACACGTCTATTTCTGCCCATATGATTAAAATTACTAGAGATGCCGAGCTGGATTTGGAGAGTGATTTGAGTAAGAGTTTTATGGAAAAAATTAGCGATAGCGTTAAGGATAGACAAGATGCAGAACCTGTGCGTTTTGTGTACGATAAAACTATAGATAAAAAAACACTTCGTTTTTTAATGAATAAAATGGGTATTGATGTGTCCGATAGTATTATTCCCGGCGGACGCTATCACAACCGTAGAGATTATATGGATTTCCCTAGTTTAGGGCGTACAGATTTATTGTATGCGCCTATAAAACCATTACCAATAAAGGGATTGAGTCTAGAAACGAGTATTTTTACAGATATTGCAAAACAAGATTTTTTACAATACACACCATACCAAACGTTTGCATATACGGTAAAATTTTTAAGAGAAGCTGCATTAGATCCAAAAGTGAAAAGTATTAAAATTACTATTTACAGATTGGCGCAAATTTCGCACGTGGCCAGCTCTTTAATTAATGCTGCTAAAAACGGAAAAAACGTAACGGTTTCTATGGAAATTCAAGCGCGTTTTGACGAGCAAGCAAATATAGAATATGCCGAGCAAATGCAACGCGAGGGTGTAACTCTTTATTTTGGCGTTCAAGGCTTAAAAGTGCATAGTAAAATGTGTCTTATTGAGCGAGAAGAAGATTCTAAAATTAAACGCTATGGTTTTATAAGTACAGGAAACTTTAATGAGTCGACCGCAAAAATATACACAGATTACACGTTGTTTACAGCAAATGATAAAATTTTAAAAGACATAAATAAAGTGTTTACTTTCTTTCAAGTCAATTACCGTATTTATCGCTTTAAACACATCATTACGTCGCCCCACTACACTAAAAACGCATTTTTCAATCTTATAGATAAAGAAATTGAAAACGTGCAAGCAGGAAAACCAGCGTATATTAGACTTAAAATGAATAGTATTTCGAGCTATAAAATGATCGATAAGTTATACGAGGCAAGTAAGGCCGGTGTAAAAATTCAAATGATTGTTCGCGGTATTTGCTGCTTAGTTCCAGGAGTAAAAGGAATGAGTGAAAATATTGAAGTGGTGAGTATTATTGATAAATTTTTAGAGCATACAAGATTATATATATTCTGTAATGATAATAAGCCAAAGGTGTATATTTCTTCAGCCGATTGGATGACAAGAAACATCGATAATAGAGTAGAGGTAAGTTGCCCAATTTATCAAGAGTCTATAAAAACTGAAATTATTGATACCTTTAATATTTGCTGGAACGATAATGTAAAAGCACGGATTTTAAACGAAACACAGGACAATACTTATAAACGAAATAACGCACCAAAAATACGCGCGCAGTTTGCGACATACGATTATTTAAAAAATAAGCTTAATTAAACAATATGCTTTCAATAAAAAAATACGCTGCAATAGATATAGGTTCTAATGCGGTCCGACTTTTAATAGCTAACATCATTGAGGAAAAAGGCAAACCCACGCGGTTTAAAAAAAGTTCATTAGTGCGTGTGCCTATTCGTTTGGGAAGCGATGTCTTTTTAAATAATAAAATCTCTAAAGAGAATATTGTGAGAATGGTAGATACTATGCAGGCCTTTAAACTGCTGATGAAATCCCATAAAGTTGAAAAATATAAAGCCTGTGCAACTTCAGCAATGCGAGAAGCGTTAAATGGTAAAAAGATAACGAATTTAATATTAGAAGAAACGAATATTAATATAGATATTATTGAAGGTGAAGAAGAAGCTGCTATAATTGCTGCAACCGATTTAAACGCGTTTATAGATCCCAATAAAACATACCTCTATGTCGATGTTGGCGGGGGAAGCTCGGAGTTTAGTATTATTGATAAAGGAGAGAAAATAGTATCGAAATCTTTTAAAATAGGAACGGTTCGTTTACTAAATGATATCGTTAAAAAGGAAACGTGGGGAGAGCTTGAAATTTGGATAAAAGAGCAAACGAAAAACAGAGATAAAATAGATGTTCTAGGAACTGGTGGAAACATCAATAAAATTTTTAAAATTTCTGGAAAACCAATTGGTAAACCGTTAACTTACTTTTATTTAACGTCGTACTACAACATGTTGCAAACGTATTCTTACGAAGAGAGAATAACAGAATTAGATCTAAATCAAGATAGAGCCGACGTTATTATTCCTGCCACACGCATCTATTTATCTGCCATGAAATGGTCTGGTGCTAAAGATATTTATGTTCCTAAAATAGGACTGTCGGACGGGATTATTAAAAGCATCTATAACGATACAGTTTTAAGCTATTCAAAGTTAAAATAGTACAGTTCGTCTTAATATTATTTCTTTTCTTGAAAAATTGATATATATTAGCTTGACCAAAAATAATTATATTTATTACACAAAAATACACACCAAAAATTATGAAAAAAACATTACTTTTATTAGCACTTGTTATGTGCTCGTTTTATGGCTTTAGTCAAGATGCTTTATACGGAGTTAGAGCAGGTATC
>JAGPVI010000094.1 GCA_018067115.1 Bizionia sp.
TCAAGTGACCAATGCCTTTAGTTATGGTCTAAATCTGAGAAAAGATTTTACGTCTACGTTTAATAATCCTATAGTGTTTTCTGTAGACACGGAGTATTCTGTATCTAAACATTATACATTGCAGCTTAATGGGTCTCGAAATTACCGTGTACCAACTTTTAATGATTTGTACTGGCAACCTGGTGGAAATTTAGACCTTATTCCAGAATCGTCATATCAAATTGATTTTGGTCAGCAATTATATTTTGGCTTTGGCCAGTTAAAATTAAACGGTTATTATATTACTACTAAAGATTTAATTTTATGGAAACCTAATAGCGTTGGTGTATGGTCGCCAGTAAATATTTCGGAATCTAATAGTTATGGTGCGGAAGTAGAATGGCATTCTCAATTTCATTTTAATTCGCATTATTTTAAAATAAACAGTCATTATTCTTACACTGTTTCTGAAGACGCTAAAACAAAAAAACAGCTTATTTATGTGCCGTTTCATAAAGCAAATATCTCTGTAGCTTATAACTACAAACGTATATCACTATTTTTTCAACACGCCTTTAATGGTGAAGTTTTCACATCGGAAGATAATTTAAAAGGCCGTTTTTTCTCTTTAAAATCATACGATGTCTCAAATGTTGGCTTCGATTTCGCTGTCTTAAACAATACAAATCATCAGCTAAATTTGGGGGTAAGAGTAAATAACCTTTTCGATAAAGCATATCAAAATATGGCATTCAGACCAATGCCTAATAGAAATTTCAATATTCAATTAAATTATAAATTTTAAAATTAAACACAATGAAAAACATTTTTTTACCTCTAGTTGCTCTTTTGCTTTTAACATTTTCGTGTTCTAGCGACGATGATACTATTTATGAAGAAGTGGTGCCATTAGGCGCTTACGAGAATGGTATTTTAGTAAGTTCTGAAGGAGGACCTTCATCAATTTCTTTTATTTCTGAAGATTTATCAGTAAGTGAAAATTCGATTTATTTTAATGTAAATAATGAAGATTTAGGCGTTTATTTACAATCTATCGGGTTCAATAATGATTTAGCCTATATTGTAACAGATTCGAATAATACAATTACTATTGTAAATCGTAATACCTTTGAAAAAGTAGGAACAATTACTACGGGACTTGAGTTACCGAGGTATATTTCTTTTTTAAATGGTAAAGGTTACGTTTCAAACTGGGGTGACCCTAACGATGCGACAGACGATTTTATCGCGGTAATAAACTTAACGACCAATGCAGTTGAAACAACAATTCCTGTTGGAGAAGGGCCAGAGCGTCTTTTAGCAAATAGCAATAAATTATTTGTTTCTCATAAAGGAGGATACGGATCTAATAATATAATTTCGGTAGTAAATGCTATTTCTAATGTTGTTGAAACGATTACAGTTAATGACAATCCGGATGAGATGATTCTTAATAATGCTGGCGAATTAGTTGTGTTATGTGGAGGTAAGGAAGCGTGGACAGGAAACGAAACTGTAGGTTCTATCACTAAAATAAATACATCAAACCACTCAATTATTTCTAGTTTTGATTTTGCTGATGGTGTTCACCCTAATTTAATGGATTACAGTAACGGTACATTATACTTCCAAACATCAAGTAATAAAATTTATAGTATGGCAGATGGTGATACTAGTTTACCAACAAATTCTATTTTAGATTTGACTACAAGTTACACTTACGGGATGGCAGTTAAAGGCAACAGATTGTTTGTGGCCGATGCTAGTTTTACAGCGCAAAGTGAAATTTTAGTTTACGATTTATCTACAGCAACTGAAACGCATTCTTTTAGTGCTGGAAGAGGGGCATCTAAAATTTACTTCAACTAAGAAATTAGAAAAATATTTTAAAAAAAAGCAGCAACTCGTAGTAGTTGTTGCTTTTTTTATGACCTTAAATCACAAAACCAAAACCCTGTTTTTTCTCCTTTAGCGTTGGGAGTATCGTATTCTCGATAGGTTTTCTCTCCAATAGTAAATGCAACAGGTGTTTTAAAAATAGGACCGTCATAACAAAAAGTATGGAATTCTCCATTTTCACCGCAAGGGTCTACACCGTCTGGTAATTTTTTAATAAGGTCTTTAGTTAGCGTTTTTCCCACGAAATCTTCATCTAAATATTTAGCGCTAGCACAAATAATAACGGCTTTAAAGCCCAAATCTAAAAAGGTATTAATAAGTGTTTTAGTGTCTTTTTTCCATAACGGGAATACGCCAGTTAATCCTACTTTTTCTAATTCTGTTTCGCGATACTGTTTTAAATCTTCCAAAAAAATATCGCCAAATAAACTGTGTGTATACCCTTCATCTTTTAAACGCATTGTGGTACGTTCCATAATTTGGTTGTATTGATCCATCGATGGGTTTTCGGGTAATTCTATAGTTGTGCTTTTTATGCCAATAGCTTCCGTTTGTGCTTGCAGTAAATCTATCGGTAATCCGTGCATAGTTACCCGCTGGTAGTGTGAGTTTACAGAGGTTACCAGTTCGGTGATATCGTACTTATCGTCTTTAAGAGTATAATATAAAGCAAGAGCGGCATCTTTTCCGCTACTCCAATTGCAATAGGTTTTAAGTTTAGACATAGTGTTTATGTAGCGTTAATCGATGTACATTTCTTTAGAAAAAGGCACTAAGTCGTTACTGTCTCCAACGGTTTCAAAAGATTTACCTTCCGTTTTATTGGCGGTT
>JAGPVI010000095.1 GCA_018067115.1 Bizionia sp.
TCAGGTTTACTCTTCGGTCGGTCAACCAAGAATGATGCGTCATTATTATAGTTTATTTCACGATTATGGAATGCGTTGCGCACAGGTATTAGCTACAAAACGAGATTTCGATATCGGTATTCACCGTGAGAATATGATTAATTGTTATGAAGGCCTATTGTCTGAAGGCATTATTCCTATTGCTAATGAAGATGATGCCGTTTCCATTACAATGTCTATGTTTACTGATAATGATGAACTTGCTAGTTTGGTAGCCGAATTAATAGATGCTGATAGACTAATCATACTTTCAGATACCGATGGCTTATATACAGGCCACCCAGACGATGAAAATTCAGAAAGAATTACCGAGGTGACTTGCAACCAAAATGTAGAACAATACGTGCAAGCTTCCAATAAAAAAGAAGGAGAAGGCCGTGGCGGTATGGCTTCAAAATTAAAAATTGCTAAGAGAACCGCTAGAAAAGAGATTCCAACACATATCGCAAACGGAAAACGGCAAAATGTAATTGTAGATATTATAGATAATAAAGAGATTGGAACAAAATTTATTCACTAAAAATTAAACCAAATGAAATTATTACCAATAGATATTAAAAATAAAGTTCTAGAATCTATGATGCGAATTATAGATAGAGATAGAACAAAAATAATTGAAGAAAATAAAAAGGATTTAGAAGCTTTTAACAGAGAAGACCAAGCACTATTTGATCGTTTGGTAGTTAACGAATCTAAAATCGACGAGATGATAACTGCTATTAAAAAAGTAAGACATCAAGAAGATCCTGTAAACAAAGAAATTTCTAGTATCACTTTAGACAGCGGATTAGAAATAACGAACAAAACGGCGCCTTTTGGAACTATTTTAATTATATACGAATCGCGACCAGATGTTACTATCGAGGCTGCCGTACTTGCCTTTAAAGCTAATAATAAAATCTTACTAAAGGGTGGAAAAGAAGCCTTACAAAGTAATTTAATTCTTGAAAAATGTTGGCACGAAGCGTTACAGGAAAACAACTTATCTAAAGATTGGATTAAGTTATTACACCTAAAACGTGAAGAAACACAAGCATTCTTGAAAAACCCTACAGAGAAATTAGACTTAATTGTACCAAGAGGTGGGGAGCGTTTAATAAAATTCGTTAAAGATAATGCTACCTGCGCTGTACTTATTAGCGGACGAGGAAATAACTTTTTATATGTTGCCGAAGATGCCGATTGGGATAAAGCAGTAAAAGTAATTGTAAATGCTAAAACCGATAAAATTTCTGGATGTAACGCTTTAGATAAAGTGTTAATCAATAAAAACATCCCAAATTACGAAAACAAAGTAAAGGAATTACAAAAAGTACTCGCGCAATTAAAAGTAGCCTTAGTAGTTGATAAAGCTGTAGGTGAAATTCTTCCGACTGAAGAAACCATTAAAGAAGAGGCTATATGGTACGAAGAGTTTTTAGCTATGAAATTATTAATTGCTGAAACTGAAGATTTAGACCAGGCGATTGCTACTATTAATAAATATTCTGGAGGACACTCGGCCGTAATATTAACAGAGAATGCCACAACAGCAGCTACATTTATGGAGCAAGTAGATAGCGCAGCCGTTTACCACAATGCCTCTACTCGTTTTACCGATGGCGGACAAATGGGTGTTGGTGCAGAATTAGCTATTAGTACAGATAAACTACACCATCGCGGGCCTTTAGGCTTAAAGCAATTAGTGACCAATAAATATTATGTTTTTGGTGATGGCCACGTAAGAGTGTAATTCTTTAAGAATAAAACACACATCAACACACACATTATCAAGGCTTTAAATAATTAATTTTATTTAAAGCCTTTTTTTTGTAACAAAATGAAGCCTATCTACGTATAACTATCGATAGCAAATTATTCACGCAATAAAATCACTTTATTTTAAATGAGACAACTTAAAATTACCAAGCAGGTAACCAATAGGGAGACCGCTTCATTAGATAAATATCTTCAGGAAATTGGAAAAGTTGACTTAATTACCGCAGACGAAGAAGTAGAATTAGCACAACGTATTAAGGCCGGCGACCAGATCGCGCTTGAGAAGTTAACTAAGGCTAACTTACGTTTCGTTGTATCGGTAGCTAAGCAATACCAAAACCAGGGGTTAACGTTACCAGATTTAATTAACGAAGGTAATTTAGGTTTAATTAAGGCCGCACAACGTTTTGATGAAACGCGTGGTTTTAAATTTATATCTTATGCTGTTTGGTGGATTAGACAATCTATTTTACAAGCGTTAGCAGAACAATCTCGTATTGTACGTTTACCGCTGAATAAAATTGGGTCTATCAACAAAATAAACAAAACATTTGCATTTTTAGAACAAGCACACGAGCGTCCGCCAAGTGCTGAAGAAATTGCAAAAGAGTTAGATATGACAATTAACGACGTTAAGGAATCTATGAAGAATTCTGGACGTCACGTCAGTATGGATGCTCCTTTAGTTGAAGGTGAAGATTCTAACCTTTACGATGTATTAAACTCTGGAGAATCTCCAAATCCCGATCGTGAATTATTACACGAATCTTTACGCACAGAAATCGAAAGAGCACTGGAAACATTAACACCTCGTGAAGCTGATGTTATTAGACTTTACTTTGGTTTAGGTAACCAACACCCAATGACTCTTGAAGAAATTGGTGAAACTTTCGACCTAACTAGAGAGCGTGTTAGACAAATTAAAGAAAAAGCGATTCGTAGATTAAAACATACGTCACGCAGTAAAATATTAAAAACGTACTTAGGATAAAACCTAAGTATCCTTAACAAACAGTATACCTCACCTCGGTGAGATACCCATTTACTTGGGTACTAAAACTGTTCGTTTTTTGATTGATGAAAGAACCCACGGCTGATTACCGTGGGTTTAT
>JAGPVI010000159.1 GCA_018067115.1 Bizionia sp.
ACGACAAACGAAGTTGTTTTTATTTAAAATATGAAATTCGTCTGGGTAAGTAATAACACAACCAACGTGCACACCAAGTGCTTCAACTTCATCTTTAGTTTTACAGCCTACATCAATAAAAATATTATCTGGTTTAGGCGCTTCTTCTTTAGATTTGTTTCTCGTGTGAATTGCTGGCCAGCCAAAAACGCCTTTTATAATACCGTTTTTAGTATGAATATTTACAATTTTACTCGGTGCAATTTGATGATCACTACCACCATTACGTATTACGTAAATTAGTCCGTCGTCACTAATATAATTTACATACCAAGAAATTTCGTCTGCATGCCCTTCAATGACCACTTTATATTTTGCATCTGGATTAATAACCCCTACTGCTGTACCGTACGTATCTGTAATAAATTCATCTACATAAGGTGTTAAGTAGTCCATCCAGATTTTCTGTCCGTCCCATTCGTAACCTGTAGGTGAAGCATTATTTAAATATGTTTCTAAAAAGTCCATAGACTTCTTGTTTAGAATTGTCTTTTTTGCCATTATGTTTAATTTTTTACTAAAATAGGAATAAACAATTATACTGACTATTAATTAGTAATTTTGTAACATAATTTTTAAAATTTTGGAACGGTTTTAGCGTTACCTTTTATATGAGAAACAATTCATTTCTATTAGTATTTTTTTTACTGAGTGCACCACACTATTTTTATGGACAAATAGTGCCTGTAGAAAATGATTCTATTGTGCTAGAATACACGTTAATTGATGGCGATTCTATTCCTGTAAATGCTATCGATTTAAATGAAGTGATGCTGTTACACCGTTTAGATTTTAAAACGTCATTAGACCGTAGAAAATATATTATTTTACGTCGCAAAACGTTGAAGGTTTACCCGTATGCAACGTTAGCGGCAGAGCGTTTAGAGACTTTAAACGAACGGTTAAATTCTTTAGAGTCGAAACGCGATAAACGTGTTTATGCCCGAAGAATACAGAAGTATATAGAAAATGAGTTCTCTGCAGAACTAAAAAAACTAACGCGTACCGAAGGCCAGATTTTAGTAAAATTAGTACACCGCCAAACCGGTATTACTACATTCGATCTTATAAAAGAACTCCGTAATGGCTGGCGTGCCTTTTGGTTTAATACCACAGCAACTTTATTTAATATTTCTCTTAAAGAAGAGTTCGATCCTGTAAATGTTAAAGAAGATTATTATATAGAAGATATTCTAGAGCGTAGTTTCCAGAGTGGTAGTTTAGAGCGCCAAAAACCGGCCATTCAGTTCGATTTCTACGAGTTATCTAACAAATGGTTAAAATAAAAACTAAGTAATGCGTATTCAAACTCCTTTTGAAGAAAAACTAAATACATTCTCGCACGCAATAACTGCCGTTTTAGGTGTTTTAGGACTCGTTTTTTTAATTTTGAATAATACCGATAAAACCGACTGGAGTTTGTTTAGTGTTGTTGTTTACGGGAGCTCAATAATTGTATTGTTTACAGCATCGGCATTCTATCACTATGAAAAAAAGGAATCGCGGAAACATTATTTTAGAATACTCGATCACATTAGTATATACATTTTAATAGCAGGAACATATACACCGGTTGTGTTAATTACTTTATCCGATAGTATTGGGTGGCCTTTGTTTTACGCCGTTTGGGGTATTGCGTTTTTTGGCGTGTTTTTAAAATTGTTTTTTACTGGACGATTCGAAGTGTTTTCGACACTTTTATATCTTGTAATGGGCTGGCTTATCGTTTTCGATTATAGCCAATTAACAGAGTTAATGCCAAGCAACGGACTCCTTTTGCTAGCTGCTGGAGGGGCGGCTTATACTCTTGGAATTGTGTTTTATAGCGTTGAAAAAATACCTTACAATCACGTTATTTGGCACCTGTTTGTTGTTGGAGGTGCGTTTTTTCATTATTTCATGATTTATTTCTACGTCATTTAATGGCGAAACACTTAGTTCATCATATTCGCTATAATTGGTTTTAATCCCGCAAAAAAGAATTCTACAGCAATAACCATTACAATTAACCCCATTAATCGCATCATTACATTATTTCCTGTTTCTCCAAGAATTTTAATGATTTTAGACGAACTATAAAGTATAACAAAGGTTAATAACATTACCACTATAATAGCTAGAATTAATACTACTTTTAATTCTATGGAATTGGCGTCTTCCATCATAACAATAGCGTTTGTTAGTGCACCCGGACCACAAATCATTGGGATCGCTAATGGCGTAACGGATATATCGCTGACATAACTTTTTACTTCTGCTGGGTTTACTTTTACGGTTCCCAATCGCGCCTGAAGCATATCCATACCCATTAAAAAGAAAATAACACCACCTACAACTCTAAAGCTATCTACAGAAATTCCGAAGAATTTAAAGAGTAATTGGCCTGAAAAGGCAAAAATAACGATAGATATAAACGCCACAATAGACGCTTTTTTTGCAATTCGGGTGCGGTCGCTACTTTCAAGATCTCGCGTCATTGTCATAAAAATAGTCATGGTCCCTAGGGGGTTGATTAAGGTGAAAAAAGAGGTGAAAGACAATAAGGCAAAGGATAAGATATCGTTCATAGAATTTAGCGGCAATCCGTTAATTATTAATGTGTTGAATTTAGAAGGCGCGAAATTAATAAAAAAAGAAGGTATGCAGAACATAAATAACAGATTTAAGTAAAAATCTATATAGAGATAAAGCATTTAATAGAGGCATTTTATTAATTTTGCAATCTTAAAATAAGAATATGATTACAGTAGATAATATAGCCGTAGAGTTTAGCGGAACAACATTGTTTAAAGATGTAAATTTTGTGATTAATGAAAATGACAAAATTGCATTAATGGGAAAAAATGGTGCAGGGAAATCGACAATGATGAAAATTATTGCCGGTAAGCAAGCGGCAAATAGAGGTAAAGTAGGGTGCCCAAAAGACACTGTAATCGCTTACTTACCACAACATTTATTGACTGAAGATGATTGCACTGTTTTTGAGGAGGCAGCAAAAGCTTTCAGTCATATTTTTGAAATGCGCGACGAAATGGATGCTTTAAACAAAGCCCTCGAAACACGAACAGATTACGAAAGTGATGCCTATATGTCTATTATAGAGAAGGTCGCAGATTTAGGTGAGAAATATTACGCTTTAGAGGATATAAATTATGATTCTGAAGTTGAGAAAGCCCTAAAAGGACTTGGGTTTAAGCAAGAGGATTTTCAGCGTCAAACGAGCACGTTTAGTGGGGGATGGAGAATGCGAATTGAATTGGCTAAAATATTATTGCAAAAACCAGATTTAATTTTATTGGATGAGCCTACTAACCACATCGATATTGAATCGGTACTATGGCTTGAGGATTTCTTAGTTAATAAAGCGAATGCGGTAATGGTTATTTCTCATGACCGTGCGTTTATCGATTCTATTACAAACCGCACTATCGAGGTGACAATGGGCCGTATTTACGACTATAAAGCCAACTACTCTCATTACCTGCAATTGCGTGAAGATCGTAGAGCACACCAAGTAAAAGCTTATCAAGAACAGCAAAAATTTATTGCTGATAATATGACGTTTATCGACCGTTTTAAAGGTACTTATTCTAAAACAAATCAAGTGACGTCTCGAGAGCGTATGCTAGAGAAACTAGAAATTATAGAGATTGATGAAATCGATAACTCATCATTAAAACTAACGTTTCCTTCGGCGCAACGTTCTGGTGATTATCCAATAATTGTAGACGAATTATCGAAGAAATATGGAGATAAAACTATTTTTAATGCGGCAAGTTTTTCTATCGCTCGTGGAGAAAAAGTGTCTTTTGTAGGACGAAATGGAGAAGGGAAGTCTACAATGCTTAAATCTATATTAGGAGAAATTGAGTACGATGGTACATGTACTATTGGTCACAATGTTAAGGTGGGGTATTTTGCACAAAACCAAGCATCGCTTTTAGATCCTGAACTTACAATTTTTCAAACTGTAGATTTGGTTGCTAAAGGCGATATGCGTACGCAAGTGAAAAATATTTTGGGTCGCTTTATGTTTAAGGGTGACGAAATTGATAAAAAAGTAAGTGTGCTTTCTGGAGGTGAGAAAACGCGTTTAGCGATGGTGAAATTACTGTTAGAACCTGTAAATGTTTTAATACTGGATGAGCCTA
>JAGPVI010000161.1 GCA_018067115.1 Bizionia sp.
AATACACGTTCGCGTTGAAAACAGTACTGACACTTCGTGTTTTGGAGTCTCCTCTTTTATTATAGAAGTTGGTTCTATTCCTATTTATAACACACCTATCAATGTATTTCAATGCGACGATATTTCTAACGATGCTGTAGAAGAATTTTCTATGACAAATATTGCTACTTACATCGCTTTAAATTCACCTGAAAGTTTAGGCATCACCTTTCACTTAACACAAGAAGACGCCCAAAATCAAGAAAATGCTTTACCAGATTTCTTTACCAATACTGTAAATCCGCAAGAAATTTTTGTTAGTGTCGATAATAACACCTATTGCCAAGGCATAGCGTCTTTCACTTTAAATGTAGTACAATCTCCAGAAATTAATCCAGCTTCAGCTATCGAAGTGTGCGATTCTAATACAGACGGCATTTTTAATTTTGATTTAACAGTAGCAGAAGCGGAAGTCCTTCAAATTCGTCAAGACAATATTGTAATAGCATATTACGAAAACGCTTCAGATTTAGAGAATAACACAAATCCTATCAGCGATCCTTCAAACTATAGTAACACTTCAAATCCGCAAACGGTTTATATTGAAGTGACTAATACGGTGTCTAATTGCGAAGTTTCAGTACCTATTGAATTAATTGTTAATCTGCCACCAACTATTGCCTCACTACCACTAACTGAAGTGTGTGATAACATCGATAATGCTTTCGATTTAAACGTTATGATTTCTGAGTTAATTGGGGAGCAAGACAATGTAGACGTTTCATTTTATGCCTCTCAGGAAGATGCCATTTTACAATCTAATCCATTAAGTACATTTTATATTTACTCCACTAACTACGAAACTATTTATGTTCGTGCAGAAGATATTGCGACGCAATGCGTGTCTTTTAATAACTTTAGCTTTAGAGTTAATCCGTTGCCAGTAGCCAATTCTGTTCCAAATTTAGAGGTTTGTGATGATGATTTCGATGCGCTTTACACCTTCGATTTATCACAGCAAACCCCACTAGTTTTAGGTAATTTAAACCCTAATGATTATTCGGTTAGCTATTTTGAAACTGAAGACAACGCAGAAAACAACACTGATGTTATCAGTAATACGATATACACAGCATTGCATAATCAATCTTTCTATATTCGATTAGAAAACAATACCACTCATTGTTATACAATAACAAGTTTTTCAACGATTATTCAGCCAAAACCTAGTGTCGATATAACCGATCAAGTGATTTGTTTAGATAATTTACCATTAACCGTTACCGCAGAAACTGGGTATACATCAGACACTTATTTATGGTCTACTGGAGAGCTTACCCCTACTATAATTATTGAAGATATTGGGAGCTATTGGGTAACCGTAACGACGGCTTTTGGCTGTAGTACAACATCTCTATTTAATGTTCAAGAATCGGAAAGCGCCGAAATAAACTTTACCGAAACAATAGATTTTAGCAACCCTAACAATATAACAGTTAGTGTTTCTGGCATAGGAAACTACCTATACCAACTTGATGATCAAGAACCACAAGACTCTAATATTTTTACAAACGTCGCTTTAGGGCCGCATACCATTACTGTAATAGATTTGTACGGCTGCAATTCAACGACAAAAGATGTGGTAATTATTGATGCACCTCAATTTGTTACCCCTAATGGCGATGGCTATTTCGATACCTGGCATATTACAGGGGTGGATCAATTACCAGGAACGATTGTGACTATATTTGACCGTTATGGTAAATTATTAAAAATCCTTAAACATAACTCTCGCGGCTGGGATGGTAATTACAATGGCAATGCAATGCCTGCCACCGATTATTGGTATCTTGCAAAAGTTGTAAAAGGTTCGATTTCTTTTGAAGTGAAAGGACATTTTGCTTTACGTAGATAACACAATGCTTTAACACATCTTTTTTTATAAATATTAAGGAGTTACTTATCTTTACAAACTAATTGCTGAAGATGAGAAAACTCCTTTTTATAATTCTAATTTTTTTAACCGCTTCGGTAAAATCTCAGAATATTACGGTTGATAGCCAAACATACTCTCCCCAACAACTTATTGAGAATGTCTTAATTGGAAACAGTTGCATTACAAATGTACAAGTAACAAATGCTGTTGGCGGAGATTTTAATGGTGCTGACAAAAGTTATGGCTATTTCGATGGCAATAATTCTACCTTTCCGTTTCAAAATGGAATTGTTTTAAGTACCGGGAAACTAAATAATGCTCAAGGCCCAAACACTACTTTAAGTGATGATAATGCACCAAATTGGGGCGGAGACATAGATCTTGAGAATAGTTTACAGGAATCGAATACCACAAATGCTACCATTATAGAATTCGATTTCACATCACCGGCAAGCCAAATTAGTTTTAGATATATTTTCGCTTCGGAAGAATATCAAGAAGGCGATTCTAGTACTTGCCAATATTCAGATTTGTTTGGATTTCTTATTCGCCCAGCAGGGTCTAACGAGCAATATACTAACATTGCGGTCGTACCAAACACGCAAACCCCAGTTAAAGTGACAACCGTTCACCCAGAAATACCTGGCCAATGTGACGCGATAAACGAAGCGTACTTTGAAAGTTTTAATGATCAAACAGCGCCGATAAATTTTAACGGACAAACAAAAATATTAACCGCCACGGCAACAACGATTCCTAACGAAACGTATCACGTTAAACTAGTTATTGCAGACGAGCAGAATTACCGTTACGATTCGGCAGTTTTTCTAGAAGCTG
>JAGPVI010000162.1 GCA_018067115.1 Bizionia sp.
TACATGAACGGAAGGTTTATAATCTTTCCCGGTAATTGGCACCCCTGCAGCAATTTTAATTTGTTCTTTTACCAGGTCCCAAGATATAGCTTCTTCGGTTATTGTATGTTCAACCTGAATTCGTGTATTCATTTCCATAAAGTAGAAATTTCTGTGTTTATCTACAAGAAACTCTACAGTACCTGCACCTTCGTACTTAATGTATTCTGCAGCTTTAACAGCGGCATCACCCATTTTTTTCCTAAGTTTATCCGTCATAAAAGGAGACGGTACTTCTTCAGTTAACTTTTGGTGACGTCTTTGAATAGAACAATCTCTTTCTGATAAGTGACACGCTTTACCGTTAGAATCACCAACAATTTGAATTTCGATATGTCTTGGCTCTTCAATAAGCTTTTCCATATACATATCGTCATTTCCAAAGGCAGCCTTAGATTCGTATCTAGCAGAATCCCATGCATCTTTTAAATTTTCTTCTTTCCAAACGGCACGCATACCTTTACCACCACCACCGGCAGTAGCTTTAAGCATTACTGGGTAACCCGTTTGCTTAGCAACTTTAAGACAGTCTTTAAAGTCTTTTATAATACCTTCACTTCCAGGAACACAAGGTACTCCGGCTTCAATCATTGTCGCTTTGGCAGAAGACTTATCTCCCATTCGCTCAATCATTTCGGCTGAAGCTCCAATAAATTTTATATTGTTTTCTTCACAGATTTTCGAAAACTTAGCGTTTTCAGATAAAAACCCGTAACCTGGATGAATAGCGTCTGCATTGGTAATCTCGGCAGCAGCTATAATATTAGACATTTTTAAATAAGAATCAACACTTGGAGGTGGGCCAATACATACGGCTTCATCTGCAAATTTAACGTGTAAACTTTCGGCATCTGCAGTCGAGTATACGGCTACAGTTTTTATACCCATTTCTTTACAGGTTCTTATGATACGGAGAGCTATTTCCCCTCTGTTTGCAATTAGTATTTTTTTAAACATAACGTTTTATTTTAAAAATTTCAAATTCCAATCTTGCTTACAACAAGATATCATTCCAAAAAAAATTGGATATATGGATATTGTATTGGAATTTTTAAATGGTTATGACGGATCTACTAAAAATAATGGTTGATCAAATTCTACTGGTGAAGAATCGTCTACTAATATTTTAACGATTTTACCTGATACTTCAGATTCAATTTCGTTAAATAATTTCATCGCTTCAATAATACATAAAACATCACCTTCTGCAATAGTTTGTCCTACCTCAACAAATAACGGTTTATCTGGAGATGGTTTTCTATAAAAGGTTCCAATAATAGGTGATTTTATAGTAATATATTTAGAGTCTTCTGCTGGCGCTGCGGGAGTAGCGTCTACTGGAGCCGCTTGCTGAGGTGCTGCAGTTGGCATTTGCATATGTGGCATTTGCGCTCCCATTGGCATTTGCTGTACAATTGTTGTTTCTGTATCAGATCCAGTTTTTATTGTGATTTTAACATCGTCTGTTTCTAATTTAACTTCACTTGCACCAGATTTAGCAACAAATTTGATTAAGTTTTGAATATCTTTTAAATCCATAATATTTAGCTATTAAATTTCTTGAGTTTGTTTATGTTAAGAATTGTAAGCCCATTTTAAGTAAATAGAACCCCAAGTAAATCCTCCTCCAAAAGCGGCAAAAATTAAGTTATCGCCTTTTTTAAGTTGTAATTCGTAATCGTTTAAAAGTAATGGTAAAGTTGCTGATGTGGTGTTACCATACTTATGTATATTAATCATGACCTTTTCTGGACTAATATCTATTCTATTTGCTGTAGCATCAATGATACGTTTATTAGCTTGATGCGCTACTAACCAGTCTACATCGTCTTTCGCTAATTTTGTTTTTTCAAGAATTTTTTCTGCTGCATCAGCCATATTAAATACGGCATTTTTGAATACTGTTTTACCTTCTTGAAACACAAAATGCTCCCCTTTTTCTAATGCTTCTGGAGTTGTAGGGTAAGAAGATCCTCCATAAGTTGCCTGTAGAAAATCTCTACCAGCACCATCACTTCTTAAGTATTCGTCTTGAAGACCTAATCCTTCTTGATTAGGTTGGAATAAAACGGCTCCTGCACCATCTCCAAAAATAATGCAAGTTGCTCTATCTTTATAGTTAATCATAGAAGACATTTTATCTGCCCCTATTAATAAAACATTCTTGTATTTTCCAGACTCTATATAAGCTGCTGCCGTAGACATACCAAATAAGAAGCTTGAACATGCTGCTTCTAGATCGTATGAAAATGCATTAACGGCTCCAATTTGAGTGGCAGTATAAGCGGCAGTAGAAGCGGCTTTCATATCTGGTGTAGCTGTTGCTACAATAACTAAGTCGATATCTTCGGGATTAATTCCTTTTTTATCTATTAGGTTTTGAGCTGCTTTTATAGCTAGGTAGGACGTACCTAATCCTTCGCCTTTTAGAATTCTTCGCTCTTTTATTCCTGTTCGCGAAGTAATCCATTCGTCGTTTGTGTCAACTAGTGTTTCAAGGATCTTGTTAGTTAATACATAGTCTGGCACATAGGCGCCTACAGCAGTAATTGCCGCGGATATTTTACTCATACTTTTTTAAGTTAATTTGACCAAATGCGTTCAAAACTCGTCTAAAAAAGGCGAAATCTTAATAAAATTAATCAATTCAGGCCAATATTACACAAATAAAGTTCTTTTTAACGCAAAAATAAAGCTAATAACAAAAAAAACGCTCACAAGTGAGCGTTTTTATGTATGCATGCATAATAAATTATGCCATATTTTCTTCAGAAACTGAGTTATCAATTAAAACTTGACCTCTGTGGTATAATTTTCCTTCAAACCAGTGTGCTCTATGATATAAGTGAGCCTCACCTGTCGTTGGGCAAGTCGCAACTTGTGGCGCAGTTGCTTTGTAATGTGTTCTTCTTTTATCTCTTCTTGTTTTCGAGA
>JAGPVI010000166.1 GCA_018067115.1 Bizionia sp.
TAAAATGTAATTCTCCAGATGCGATTGCGATAGTACCTTCGTGAGATCCTGTTACTTTATAACCTTTCCAAACCACTTGGCTCTCGTCTGTTTTAACTACTTTCTTGTCTGTGTTGCTAGTAAAAGAAAAGCTTAAAAAAGCTACTAATACAGCTACTACTCCGGTTTTAAATAAATGTGTCATTGTTTTAAATTTAAGTTTGTTAATTGTATACTGCAAAGATACCTTGTTAATCTACTTAAAAAAATAAGCTAGTTTATATAATAATAGTAATCTAGATTAACTTTGTTCTTTCGCCACTTCTTTTTTAATCTTACTTAAAAACTCTTTGGTAATCCCTAAGTACGATGCCAACATATATTGTGGAATGCGTTGCTCTATATGCGGATAGTTTAAGTTGAATAAAACATAGCGTTCTTTTGCTGAAAGGCTAAAGTTACGGATGATGCGTTTCTGTGAGGAAACAAACGCTTGTTCTATAATTTTTCTGAAGAAGCGTTCTAACTTCGGAATTGCTTCCAGCAGGGCTTCGTACGTATTGTATGGAAACTGAATAACCTCGGTCGTTTCAAGACACTGCACATTAAAATCTGAAGGGGTTTGCGCCACAAAACTTCCCAAATCTGACGTCCACCAATCGGCAATAGAAAACATAATAATATGCTCTTGTCCGTCGTCGTCCACAAAAAACATTTTAGTACAACCCGAAAGCACAAAGCACTGTGTGGTACTTACATCGCCTTGCTGTAAAATATACTGCCCTTTTAGGTACTTTCTATAGTTTATTTTAGAGCACAACAGCACCTCTTCTTCGGGCGTTAATGTAACGTGTTTTTGTATGTAATTCAATAAAGGTTTTGCCTGTTCCATAGCTTTTTTACGTGGTTTACAAAGATATCATAACCCGTTTAATTTTAACATAATATTGCCATCTAAAAAAATGAATTACCATATTATAAAGGTTATTTTTGCGGAATGCAAAAAAACAAGCCTCTAAACTTAGAATTCGTAGGTTTAATGGCGGCATTAATGTCTATTGTCGCGCTAACCATAGATGCCATTTTACCGGCCATTTCTCAAATAGGTATTGCTATTAATAGCTTCGATTCTTCATCGCATCAGCTGTTAATTACTATGATATTTTTGGGTCTAGGTCTTGGGCAGCTGGTATTTGGTCCTTTTTCTGATAGTTTTGGAAGAAAGCCTACTGTATATATAGGGTTTTCAATTTTTGTAATCGCAAGTATTATCTGTGTTCTATCCCAATCCTTAGAGGTAATGGTTGTAGGACGTATTTTGCAAGGTATTGGTTTATCGGCACCGCGAACTATAAGTATTTCTATTATCAGAGATACCTATAAAGGCGATTATATGGCAAAAATAATGTCTTTTGTAACCTCTGTTTTTATTTTAGTACCCGTTATTGCACCTGCGTTAGGGAAGTTTGTAATGGATCATTATAGCTGGAAAGGTATTTTCTACGTGCAGTTAGTTATGGCAATACTCGTTTGCATATGGTTTTGGCGCAGGCAACCAGAAACATTAAAACCGGAATTTAAAACAAAGTTTACGCGACACGTTTTTGCTAGAGGATTAAAAGAACTGCTAAAACATAAGGAAACAATGGGGTTTACTATTATTTCCGGCTTTATAACTGGCGCTTTTATGGTATACCTAAGTGCCTCGCAACACATATTCGAAAATCAATACAATCTAGTCGAGGAGTTTCCTTTTATTTTCGCCGGATTAGCTTCAGGAATCGGCGTATCGACCTTATTAAACGGAACGCTAGTTATGCGATTAGGAATGCGTCGTTTGTCGTTTCTAGCCTTAATAGTTTTTACGTTGAATGCATTCGTTTACATTTTACTATTTTGGTCGACAGCAAATCCAAGTCTAACGATTTTATTACTGTTTATGGGAATTCAGTTCTCTACCATAGGATTTATC
This sequence comes from Bizionia sp., assembly GCA_018067115.1. GTDB lineage: Bacteria > Bacteroidota > Bacteroidia > Flavobacteriales > Flavobacteriaceae > Bizionia. The sequence goes on from JAGPVI010000166.1 coordinate 1,952, forward strand.
TTCGGAAATATTAGAGCTATTGCTATGGAACCCATAGGGCATATAGCAGGAATAGGCGCAGCAATTACAGGGTTTTCTGCCACCCTATTAGCAGTGCCCATAGCAACTGTAATAGGGCATTTTGTAAAAGACACCGCTTTACCTCTATTTATAGGCTTCACCATCTTCGGGTTACTTTCACTTAGTATTTTTGTTAGAATGAAAGCCTTTAAAGCAATACCCGTAGATTAAGATAATGTTGCCTTAAGCCTTAGCACATTGAAAAACGTACACATAAGACGACTAAGTCCGCGTCTGTACGCAAGGCGCATCGCAGAAGCTTTGTATTGAGACCCCAATCACTAAACTTAGTATTAAAAACTCATATTAAAACATTCTCCAATGGTTTCTCGATACACTTTTGTCGTGCCTCGAAAACCACTCGAAACAACACCGCGTTTGAGTTAACAGAAATAAAACAGTCACTTTAAATGCACGTAATACTCCTATAAAAACTAAGCCTGCAAACCAAAATTGTGAGCTTGCGAACAATTTCACCATTCACCATTCACCATTCACCA
>JAGPVI010000187.1 GCA_018067115.1 Bizionia sp.
TATAATTTTTAAGGCTTTTATACAGTACTCTTAACAAATATTTACATGTAATGAAAGCAATATAAGTTGTTTAAGAGTAGAGTAAATCTTGAATTCGTAGGCGTTTACTATAGTCGTAATCATTGACATCGCGAATAAAGCAATGCACGCTCACCGAGTTATCTTTTGTTTTTTCTACCAGCTCCTTGGCGGTAAAAGGACCAAATTCTTTAAAGTTTTCGATGTAATAAAACTCGTGTTCGTGAATGATTTTCTTAACTTTTTTTTGGTATTTCTGCTTTAAAAAACTGGTGACATCTTTTATGGAGTTAACGCCGTCCTTAACTTGGCTTTCGTTAATAAATAAAGCATAATCATCTTTATCTTGATGTTCCAACACCAAGACATCTGTGTCTTTAAAATAGGCTTTAACAATGATTTTTCCGTCTTCTGTTTCTATCGAAAAAATATTCTGGAAATCTATTGTCCACGACGTTTCACTAATAACATCATCGTCTTGAATAGTGAGTATGTTTTCGTCTTTAAAAACGTAAGTGGCTTTTTTTTCGGTAATACCATTTACCAAAACCCAATTCTGATTAATAAATACGGTGTCGAAATGACTTTCGTAATTAAACGAAATAAGGTTTGGAAGAAGTTCTAAAAGAGGAGAAGGCATTGGTATGGCACTTATGATTCGGAATAAAAATAACGAAAAAATATTAAATTTATTTCGAATTCTTTAAGAATTTTGTGCGCATCAAAATCAATTTCTACTTTTTATTACGTTTGTTGTAATTTTTATCGCCACGTGTTTTTGGCTTTTTATACTTGGCAGCAATTTTAAATTTGTAAGATCCCCCTAAGTTTTCTTTAGAGTTTTTAGCAGATCGTTCGTGGAAAGCTTCACCGCGCTCTTCTAACGTTTTACGTTTATGCGGGTTGTTTCTTTCTTTTATTTGCGGACGCTCTTCTTCAATTAGCTCTGTAGAAATTTCTACCGTTTCAGGAATTTCTAAACGCTCAATTTTCATTTGCATTAAATCTTCAATCACCTCTAAAGATTCTTGTTCTTTTTCAGTTGAAAATAAAATAGCTTCACCTTCACGCTCTGCACGACCAGTTCTACCAATTCTATGCATATAATTCTCTGGGTAGTCTGGAGTATCAAAATTAATAACGTGTGTAATATTATCAATATCAAGACCACGGGCCATTACATCGGTAGCGACCAATATTCTATTAAACCCTTCTCTAAACTGTTCAATACTTCGCAGACGGTAATTTTGTGTTTTATTAGAATGAATGACACATAATTCATCGTGGTAAAACTCGTCTAAACTTTCAAAAAGGCGATCGGCCATTTTCTTGTAAGCCACAAACACCAATACTTTATTATAGGTTTCTTTATCGCGAAGTAATTCTTTTAATAAATTAAATTTTGTGTAGTAATTTGGTACATCGTAACGCGTTTGATTAATGTTTTCTAACGGCGTTCCAGAAGTAGCAATCGATACTTTCTCTGGTTGAACAAAGAAATCTGAAATAAGCTCGTCCACATCATTCGTCATTGTTGCCGAGAACATTATGTTTTGACGACGTTCTGGTAAAATATCGAAAATATTAATTAATTGATGTCTAAACCCTAGGTCTAACATCACATCAACTTCATCAATTACTAATTTTTTAATCGATTTTAACTGTAGTACGCGGCTTAAAGCTAAATCGTATAAACGCCCAGGAGTCGCTACAATAATATCTTGACCTTGTGCTATAGCTTGCTTTTGAGTGTTAATATTCGTGCCTCCATAAACTCCAAGGACACGCGTATTAATATATTTTGCTAGTTTTTCGATTTCGTCTACCACTTGCACCACCAATTCTCGAGTAGGTACTAAGATTAAAATACGCGGATTTTCTTGCTTAGAATACGGTAAACTTTTAAGAATAGGTAGCATATACGCAAAGGTTTTACCCGTTCCGGTTTGTGCTATTCCCACCATATCTTTTCCCCCTGCGATTACCCCGTAAGCTTCCGCCTGTATAGGCGTTGGCGTAGAAAAGCCTAAATCGTTAAGTCCGTTATATAATGATGTGTTTAAATTTAAATCTTGAAAAGTCACGCTTATGTATTTTAATTATGCTGCAAAGGTAACTTTTAAAACTTAATCTGTTTTACATAATTGCGTTTTTGGTGAAAATGCTGTTAAAAACTATTTAAAATGATAGTATGCTTTGTATTCCTTTCCATTTAAAAATGTAAACAATGCAATTTGGAAACCGTTTTCTGGCAGAAATACTGAATGGTTTTTAGCATTAATAGCTTAATTCTTAATAAATTTGCCAACAACAGTTATAAAACAGTAGCATTGAGGAATAAGACGGTATATAATAAGGAGAACATTGATGCATTTAAAGGTAAACTTTTATTATGGGCTCAACAGTTTGACGATGTCGTTTGGTTAGATTCTAATAACTATACGCAGCAGTACTCAAGCTACGACGCTGTTTTAGCAGTCGATGCTTTTACGGCCATTCAAACCGACTACCAAGAAGCCTTCAACGCTTTTAACGATTACCAAAAAATGACTAAAGATTGGATTTTTGGTTATTTAACGTACGATTTAAAGAATGACACCGAAGCGTTAAAATCTCAGAATTATGACGGATTAGCATTTCCTGAGTTGTATTTTTTTCAGCCGAAGAAACTCTTTTTAATAAAGGGGAATACCGTCGAAACTCACTATCTAAATGCTGTTGAAGAGGAGTTAGAAGATGATTTGGTAGCGATACAAAATCAAAAAGAAAATGCAATACCTTCCGAAGCGTCAACATTAATAATGAAGCAACGCATTACGGAAACAGAGTATTATAACAAACTAAACACGCTTTTAACACACATTTACCGCGGTGATATTTATGAGGCTAACTTTTGTCAGGAGTTTTATGCCGAAAACGCTACCATAAACCCATTAGAAACCTATTTAAAACTCAATGCCATTTCAAAACCGCCATTTGCAACCTTCTTAAAAGCGGGCGATAAATTCTTACTATCGGCAACACCAGAGCGTTATTTAAAAAAGGAAGGCACAAAAATAATTTCGCAACCTATAAAAGGGACTGCAAAACGAGAGCAAGACCCTATAAAAGATGATGTTTTAAAACGCAGGTTAGCGACCGATGAAAAAGAGCGTAGCGAAAATATAATGATTGTGGATTTAGTGCGTAACGATTTATCGCATACCGCAACAAAAGGTAGCGTAAAGGTTGAAGAATTGTGTAAAATATATTCTTTCGAGCAAGTGCATCAAATGATTTCTACCGTAGTGTCAGAGGTTGATGAAAGCACAAGTCCTATTAAAATACTGCAAACAACGTTCCCAATGGGAAGTATGACGGGCGTTCCAAAAATTTCAGCTTTAACTATTATTGAAAAACTTGAAGAAACCAAACGTGGTTTGTACTCTGGAGCCGTTGGTTATATTACGCCAGAAGGCGATTTCGATTTCAATGTGGTAATACGCAGTATTCTATATAATGAAAGCCGAAAATACGTGTCGTATTCAGTTGGTGGTGCAATTACCGCTAAAAGCAATCCTCAAAATGAGTACGAGGAGTGCCTTATTAAAGCGAAAGCGATGCGCGAAGTACTAGAAAACTAGTTTTGATGGTATTTAAGGTTTAATTTACAATGCTTTCTTACATTTGTATAAGGGATTATTAATTCTAATATTCAAAAACCCATAACGTGCACAACGTCTTTAAAAACCATATTAATAAACAGCTTCCTTTTTTAAAAGACAGCCGACTACTACTTGCTATTTCTGGTGGATTAGACAGTGTGGTGCTTGCACATTTGTGTAAAAAAGCGAATTTAAATTTCGCTTTGGCACACTGCAATTTCAATTTACGACCTGGAGACTGTGACCAAGATGAAGCTTTTGTGGTAACACTGGCCGATGCCTTAGATGCAGAAGTGTTTGTGCAAAGCTTTGATACAAACGCGTATTCTGAGACGTATAAAATATCGACGCAGATGGCGGCGAGAGATTTGCGTTACGCGTGGTTTAATGATTTAAAAACGTTGCTAAAATTCGATTTTGTATTAACAGCTCATCACGCCGACGATGTTCTAGAAACGGTTTTAATTAATTTATCTCGTGGCACGGGATTAGATGGTTTAACAGGGATTCCTGAAGTTAATGGCACAATTGTAAGACCATTGTTACCTTTTTCAAGAGTAGAACTTGAAAACTACGCGAAAAAAAACAACATAGAATGGCGAGAGGATAGCAGCAATGCGTCCACAAAATACCTACGAAATAAATTGCGCCACGATATTATTCCGCAGCTAAAAGACATTAATCCACAGTTTTTAAGCAATTTCGAAAACACCTTGTCGCACTTAAAAGCGAGTCAGGCAATTGTAAACGAAAGTTTAGAATTGGTATTAAAAGAGGCGGTGATCTCTACAGATAGCACCACCACAACATTCCGTATATCTGTTTTTCAAAACCTAAAGGCTACCGAAGCCTTTTTATACGAAATTTTTAAAGATTTCGGGTTTAATAGTGGAGCTGCAATTAACGAGTTAATGCACGCGCAATCTGGTAAACAATTACTAAGTGATTCACATATTCTTTTAAAAAATAGAGAGGAATTACTACTCACTTTAAAATCCGGGAACGATGATAAAGAGAGTATTACTATTACAGGAGGTGCCGAACGGATTAAAATAAATAGCGGGACTTTAGTTATTACGGAAGTCGATACTATAACAGAGCACAATGCAAACACTGTTTTTGTAGATAAAGACAAACTGGAGTTTCCGTTAACACTACGACAGTGGGAAAACGGTGATTACTTTTATCCTTTGGGAATGCAAGGCAAAAAAAAGCTAAGTAAATTTTTTAAAGATGAAAAACTTTCTGTTTTAGAGAAAGAAAAAGTTGAATTATTGTGCACTAACGACGCTGTTATTTGGGTGATTAATATGCGCTTGGACACTAGGTTTAAAGTGACAGAAAAAACAACTCAGATATTGAAAATTACGTTTGAAGCATAGCTGTCTAATCGCATTTATGCCAGCTGACATTACTTAAAAAGGGCAGCAATAACTTAACACTACCAAAAATGAAAATACAAGGGCAAATTGTAGACATACAAAATAAACGCATTTATAAAGGAGAAATTACTGTTGCAGATGGAAAAATAGCTACGATTGAAGAGAAAGATCACGCTATTGAAACGTATATTTTACCCGGTTTTGTAGATGCACATATTCATATTGAAAGTTCTATGTTAGTGCCTAGCGAGTTTGCGAAGCTAGCAGTAACTCACGGTACAGTTTCTACGGTTTCCGATCCTCACGAAATTGCTAATGTTTTGGGCGTAAAAGGTGTGGAGTTTATGATTGAAAACGGAAAACAAACACCATTTAAATTTAATTTTGGTGCGCCGTCCTGCGTGCCAGCAACCGACTTCGAGTCGGCAGGTGCCATTATCAATGCAGATGCGATTAAAACTTTAATGGCAAACCCCGATATAAAATACCTTGCCGAAATG
>JAGPVI010000191.1 GCA_018067115.1 Bizionia sp.
CTATCGAAAACCATAAACTTTCCTATACTAAAAATATAGGTAGAAATGCTACTTGATAAAAACTGCAATTTACCACTCATTACATTATTATAAAATGCAATATATGCGTCTTGATATACATCTATAATATCGTCGTCGTCTAAATTGTAGCGCCTAGCAAAATGAATAAATTTCGCTCTATTATTCTCGTAAATCGTTTTATAAATAATTTCCGATCCTTTCTGCAGGTCTTCAATGGTGATGTCTATATCTACTGTACTCATTAATGTATATGCTTCGCAAAGGTTAACACTACTTTAATCTAAAATACAACTTTAAAAAAAACTGATGTTTAATGTTAACCTTTTTATTTCTATGCTATTAAATAGTAAACCAAAACTAGTAATTATGAAAACATTAAAATTATTCTCGCTAATTCTTCTTATGTGCTGCAGCACCTCTTTAAATGCTCAGATTTTTAAGAAGCTAGGAAAAAAACTAGGAAAAGTCGTGGAGCGCACACTAGAGGAGAAAGCCGAAGAGAAAACAGAGCGCGAAACGAGTAAAGCTTTCGACTCGACTTTTAATAACCCTTCAAATGCTAAAAAAGCGAGTAGTCCTTTTAATAGTATGGGGAAAGCCGAAGCACCAGCCGCAAGCTATTCATTTACTCATAAATATATTATGAATTTTAATGACGGTAAAAATGACATAGACATCACTTACTTCCTTACCAAGAACGGAAATTATATGGGATCGAAATATGACAACGGTACAAAAAACATGGAGAATATGATGATTGTAATCGATGCGTCTAAAAATTCGATGTACACTTTTATGACACTAGACAATAAAAAAACAGTAATGAGTATGGGGTTCAATATTAACGGCGCTACAGAAGAGGCTATTACCAATCAAAATACGGCATTCAAAAAAACTGGGCGTACTAAAACTATTTTAAAGTATTTATGTGAAGAATATATAGTAAAAAACGAAGATTCTGAAGGCTCTATTTGGATAACAAAAGAAGCAGATGTGAGCTTTTTAAATCTAAATAGCCAGATAAAAAACAATAAGAAATTTAATCAAAAATGGTTAAGTCTCGGTGATGGTTTAGTAATGGAAATGGATATGATAGACATCTCGAAGCGGAAGCCTAAACCAATAAAAATGAGTTGTACTGCTTTAGAGCACATCAACCTTACTATAGACACCTCTCAATATGAATCTTTGTATAAAAATTAAACAAAAGGCAAACTCCTGTTAACCTTTAAAAAAAATCAACATTAAATAAGTAAACAAACTATTAATCTTAAACATTAAAATCATGAAACATTTAGTATTAAAAACAAAGTATGTAGTATTAGCTCTATTTGTAGCATTTAGCTTTTCTTGCTCGCCAGAAGATGGAGAAGATGGCGCTATTGGTCCGCAAGGCGAACAGGGTATTTCGGGAACAGATGGAATAAATGGCAATGCCAATGTACAAGTCTTAACTATAGACATGTCTACAGAATCGGGTACGTTCGACGATAAATCTGTGCCAGAATTAACCCAAGCTGTTATAGATAATGACGTCGTATTAGGCTATATTAAAAGAGGTCCAAGATGGTTTCCTATACCTGCCGTTGCAGATATTATTCCGTTTAGTGTCTCGGTAACTATTTCGCAAGGTAATTACAGTTTAGATTATGTAGATAGAGTAACCGGTGGCTCATATAGTATTAGTGCCGGAGATATAGATTTGCTTAAAATTGTAATTATAGAAGCAGCAAATAGTTCTAAAAACAGTAATAATCTAGACGCTTATGAAGAGTTATTTAACGCTGGCGTAGATATAACTAATTTTGAAGACGTTTGCGACTACTATAATATTGCATACTAATATTCTTAAACTCCGTAACACGCATTTAGCATGAATTAGTTAATCGAAATTATTAAGTTAATAAAACCCTTTCCTCCAATTAAAGTGCTATTAATCAATTTGGTTTTATAAAACTTTTAATTTCAAATCTCTAAATCGTGTTGCGGAGTTCTTTTTTTCTTCAGAAGCTTTCCTTTACAATTACATTATGTTTTTTACAATCCCTAACTGTAGTCCTTTCCACGATAAAAATCATTCGATAATTAGAGTCCCAATATAAAAAGAAACACGCGAGATATCATTTTTTGCTATTTTAATTCTACGATAATTAGTACTATTGCATAGGCTAAATACAATCCTGATTTAATTCAAATTTTTAAGATGATAAAACGTACAAGTGCTACAATTTCCAAGTTTATAATCCATAAAGTCGGTAACAAACACAACGATACAAAAAATGCGTTCTCAGAGAAAGAAGTCCATTTTGACGAAGAGAGTTACGATCTTATGCTGCCTTTTTTATTGCGCCCTTTTGGAACGGTGGTACAGAGTTTCCGTTTTAATCATCACGCCAATGTAGAGCTGAATGAAATAAATGCCTACGCAAAATCTATTTTCGAAGATGAAACTGCATTTGTAGAAACCTCCAAAAATGTGGTAAAACATTTATATGAGCAATCTAATTCGGCACAAATAAAAACTGGAGATGTTTTAGTCGCTATTTTTGAAGGCATAGAATACAAGGAAATGGTAACAAATGCGATCGGGATTTTTAAAATTGAGAGTAAAGTCAATTTTTTTCAAACCTTTTTAGAAAATAGCAGTTACGATGTGTTGGTGCAAAAAGGAATTAGCTCTAAAAAAGTAGATAAAGGCTGTTTAATATTAAACCAAAAAGATACAGAAGGCCATATTATTTTAAGCGTAGACAACAATAGTTACGATGCACAATATTGGATTGACAATTTCTTGAATATTAAATATGCCGATGATATGAATAATCACACGCATAATTATTTAGAACTGTGTAAAGAGTTTTCGACCGAAGTTTTAAAAACTAGCTACGGCGAACAGGAACGCAATATCTTTTTAGCGAAAACCATAGATTATTTTAAAGAGAATGAAACTATAAATGTCGAGCGTTTTAAAGAAGAAATTTTTACAGATGAAAAGCACATTCGAGAATTTGAAGATTTTAAAAAAGATTACGAAACAGATTTAAGCCTGGTTTTACGAAATCAATTTGATTTAGCTGAAGCTGTAATTACCAAAGAGAAGAAAAAGATTAAAACCGATATTAAACTAGACACGCACATACAGATAAAATTAGATATTGATGCTCCAGATGCGGCAAGCGAACATTTAGAACGCGGGTACGACGAGGACAAAAAGATGCATTATTACAAAGTGTTTTTTAACAACGAAGCTTAATCAATAAAGTATTAAAATAATGGGCGTTTCTAATTTAACTATTCACGACGAAGCAAAAATTGAGATTGATGACATTCATTTTAGTCCGCAAAACAAAACGGCTTTAACACGTTTACTCAAAGAATTTAAACATATTGAAGCGCTTAGTAAATATGACTTAGTAGTAGATAATAAAATTTTATTATATGGACATACTGGTTGTGGTAAAACAACGACCGCAAAAGCCATTGCTAAACACATTAATAAAAAAATCTATATTTTAGATTTAAGCATGATTGTTTCCTCCAGATTAGGGGAGACGTCTAAGAATGTTGCCACAGTATTTAAAAAAGCGGCGCAGGAAAAAGCAGTATTGTTTATTGATGAGTTCGATTATTTAGGGTCTTCGCGAAGTCTTAACCAAAAAGATTCAGCCGAAATGCAGCGATTAGTAAATAGTATTATTCAGCTCATTGATTATTATCCAAATGATGCACTTTTAATCGCCGCGACCAATTACAGCAATGCAATAGACACGGCATTATTACGACGTTTTCAGCTTAAATTAAAATTCGAACTCCCTACAAAAGAAGAATTAAACACCTATTACGATAGTTTACTAGCACGCTTCCCAAAAGAATATCACCAGTTCGCCAGAGCATTCGACATCTCTTATGCCGAAGCTAAAGACCGTTTGCAGCAAGCCATTAAAGCTCAAATTATTTTAGAGGAAGAGAACAAACAAAAATAACGAACACCTTATAAATCATAAAAAAAGCGACCTTATAAAAATAAGATCGCTTTTTTTGTTAATAGAATGATATGTTATGCGTTTTCTTTAACAAACTGAGCTTCAAAAAGGGTCGTAAAATGCTTTACTAATTTTTCTTTTACCTCGTCTTCGTTTATGGTTTGTTTTCCTAATTCTACATTTAAGGAAGTCACCGCTTTACCACGAATACCACAAGGAATAATATTATCAAAATACCCTAAATTAGCATTTACATTCAGTGCAAAACCGTGCATTGTTACCCAGCGACTTGCACGAACACCCATAGCACAAATTTTTCTAGCAAACGGTGTCCCAACATCTAACCATACACCAGTTTCTCCAGGACTGCGCTCGGCTTTTAAGCCGTATTCCTCGAGGGTAAGAATTATCATTTCTTCCAAAAAACGCAAGTATTTATGGATATCTGTAAAGAAATTATCTAAGTCTAAAATTGGATACCCCACAATTTGTCCCGGGCCGTGATACGTAATATCTCCACCACGGTTAATCTTGTAAAATGCGGCTCCTTTTTCTTTTAGCTGATCTTCACTGAGTAATAAGTTAGACACATCGCCACTTTTACCCAGCGTATACACATGTGGGTGCTCGACAAAAAGAAAATAATTCTTGGTTTCTAAACCCGCATCTTCTCTTCGGTTTTTAATTTTAGTATCTAAAATTCCTTTAAATAACTCCTCTTGGTAAGCCCAAGTGTCTTTAAAATCTTTAGTCCCTAAATCTTGTAGTTCGATGTGCTTATTCATAGACTACAAAATTACAAAATTAATTACTGAAGCAGTGAATCTTATTAAGTGAAAGTATTCTTAAAAAGAGTTATCAATAGTCTTAAAATACATCAAGGCAAAAAACGATAAATGAGAGCCTTCATTGCCTTATAAAATGTACGGTAAAAAGTCGTCCTTATTATTACCCCTTACCTATTCGGATTGTTTAAAATTACTAAAGCAGCAACAACGCCTGGCACCCAGCCGCAAAGCCACAATAAAAAAACGATTAAAATAGAACCACAGCCCTTGTCTAAAACGGCTAACGGCGGACAAATTATTGACAATAATACTCTCCAAAAACCCATAATATTGATTGATTTATTTTTTTGATTTGATTGATGATAGAGCATTAATTATATCCCTAACATTAAATAAGACGCTTAACATAAGCATTTGTTACACTTTGTATAAACCATTGTATCATCGTTTTTAATGTTTTTGACAGCGATTTTTGTTCACTTATCAAATAAACAATTCTCTAAACAGCAATACGTATTATAATAAAAAGCAACTTCCAAAAGCGCGACTAGAATGGGAACGCTCAAAAAATAGTTTTAATTGCAGTGTAATAATCTTATCTTTGCAGGCTTAATTACACACAAATTTAACTATGTCACAATTATCTGAGCAAGAGCTCGTACGAAGAGAAAAACTTGCCAAATTACGCGAGTTAGGAATTAACCCTTATCCAGCCGATTTATTCCCTGTTTCTGAGACTTCAAAGCAAGTCAAACAGGAATTTGAAAATGGTAAAAAAGTGGTTATTGCAGGACGTTTAATGTCTCGTCGTATTCAAGGTAATGCGAGTTTTGCCGAGCTTCAAGATAGCGAAGGTAGAATTCAAGTGTACTTTAATCGTGACGAAATTTGTACCGGAGACGATAAAAGTAAATACAATGATATTTATAAAAAATTACTAGATATTGGTGATTTTATTGGTATTGAAGGAGAGCTTTTTACTACAAAAGTAGGCGAAAAAACCGTGATGGTTAAAGATTTTAAATTGCTTAGTAAAGCTTTAAAACCATTACCGTTACCAAAAATTGATGCCGAAGGTAATGCACACGATGCATTTATTGATCCGGAATTACGTTACCGCCGTCGTTATGCCGATTTAGTGGTAAACCCACACGTTAAAGAAGTGTTTATAAAACGTACTAAGTTGTTTAATGCTATGCGTAACTTTTTTAACGAATCTGGATATTTCGAGGTAGAAACTCCTGTTTTACAACCTATTCCAGGTGGTGCAGCAGCAAGACCGTTTATTACGCATCATAATAGTTTAGATATCCCTTTATATATGCGTATCGCTAACGAATTATACCTAAAACGTTTAATTGTTGGTGGTTTTGATGGTGTTTACGAGTTTTCTAAAAACTTTAGAAATGAAGGAATGGATAAAACACATAATCCTGAGTTTACAGCAATGGAAATTTATGTGGCTTATAAGGACTATAATTGGATGATGGATTTTTGCGAAAAACTTCTAGAACATTGTGCAATTGCTGTTAACGGAACTAGTGAAGCGACTTTTGGCGAGCATAAAATTAGTTTTAAAGCCCCTTATGCGCGTGTAACGATGGCCGATTCTATTAAGCATTTTACGGATTTTGATATTACCGATAAAACCGAAGACGAAATTCGCCAAGCTGCAAAAAGTATGGGAATAGCTGTTGATGCCACAATGGGAAAAGGAAAATTAATCGATGAGATTTTTGGTGAAAAATGTGAAGGAAATTATATCCAACCTACTTTTATCACCGACTACCCTAAAGAAATGAGTCCGTTATGCAAGGAACATAGAGACAACCCTGAATTAACAGAGCGTTTTGAATTAATGGTTTGTGGTAAAGAAATTGCAAATGCGTATTCTGAGCTTAATGACCCAATAGACCAACGCGAACGTTTCGAGCACCAATTAAAACTGGCGCAAAAAGGAGATGACGAAGCAACCGAATTTATTGACGAAGATTTTTTACGCGCTTTAGAATATGGTATGCCACCAACGTCTGGTATGGGTATTGGTATGGATCGTTTAATTATGTATTTAACCAATAACCAATCTATTCAAGAGGTGCTTTTCTTCCCGCAAATGCGACCAGAGAAAAAGGCAATCCCGATGAGTGATGATGAAAAAGCTGTATTTACTATTTTAAAGAAAGAGTCTCCAATAGAGTTAAATAAGCTTAAAACAAATTCTGGTTTGAGTAATAAAAAATGGGATAAAACCATTAAAGGATTAACAAAATTAGGCGTTGCTAAAGTCGAAAAAACAGACGATGGTTTGTTTGTAGAGTTAGTCTAAACCTATTTTATTTTATAATTTAAAACAGCGTTACTTATGCATAAGTAACGCT
>JAGPVI010000200.1 GCA_018067115.1 Bizionia sp.
GCCATTTAAGGTTTTCGCTAAATAGTTCGCCGTCTTACTGTGTTTGTTTTTAGCGACGTCTTCTGGCGTTCCTTCCGCTACAATTAGACCTCCTTCTTCTCCTGCACCGGGACCTATATCTATAACCCAATCACTATCAGCCACCACCTGCATGTCATGTTCTACTACGACCACAGTATTACCGGCATCCACCAATTTTTTTAATTGTAGCTGTAATTTTTCTACATCGGTAGGGTGTAGGCCTGTTGTTGGCTCGTCTAAAATATATAAGGTATTCCCACGATTAGTACGCTGTAATTCGGTTGCCAATTTAATACGCTGCGCTTCTCCTCCAGAAAGCTCAGTTGCCGGTTGTCCTAATCGTAAATAGCCCAAACCAACTTCTTGTAATACGTTTAACGGTCGACTAACGCGCTCTTCGTTTTTAAAAAATACTGCCGCTTCATTAACGGTCATTTTTAGTACTTGCGAGATGTTTTTTTTGTGATACGTAACCTCTAATGTTTCGGCATTATAACGCGCACCACTACACACAGAGCATGGGGCATATACGCTTGGTAAAAAGAGTAACTCTACCATAACAAAGCCTTCTCCATCGCAGTTAGGACAACGTCCTTTTCCTACATTAAATGAAAAACGCCCGGCAGTATACTTCCGTTCTTTTGCTAATGGTGTTGAAGCGAATAATTTTCTAACCACATCAAACAAACCTGTATAAGTTGCAAGATTAGAACGTGGCGTTCTACCAATAGGTTTTTGGTTTACTACAACCATACGTTTTAGTTTTTCTGAACCTTCAGTAATTTTACCTCCCAATGTTTCTATAACGTCTTGCTGTAAAGTATCTTCTACATCCTCTTCTTGGGAGAGGTCTTTACCTAATTTTTCCGACATTAATTCTACCAATACCTGACTCACTAAACTACTTTTTCCCGATCCGGAAATACCGGTAACGCTGGTTAAAACACCTAAAGGGAAAGCAACGTCGAGATTGGTTAGATTATTTCTTGTTATTCCATTTAACTTCAACCATCCCGAAGGTTTTCGTATTTCCGATTTTTGAAAGGGAAGTGTATTAAAAAGGTGTTCTCTCGTTTTCGATTGCGAGACCTTTTTTAATCCTTTTGGAGGACCACTGTATAAAATGTCTCCGCCACCCTCTCCAGCATCGGGGCCTACATCTACAATCCAATCGGCATTGCGGATAACGTCTAAAGCGTGTTCAACAATAAAAAGTGAATTACCAGATGCTTTTAATCTATCCAATGTTTTTAATAAAGCTTCGGTGTCCGCGGGATGTAATCCTGCAGAAGGCTCGTCTAAAACATAAACAACACCAAATAAATTACTCCGTACTTGTGTTGCTAGGCGCAAGCGCTGATGTTCGCCAGGCGACAAGGTTGGGGTACTGCGTTCTAAAGACAAATAGCCCAAACCTAATTCTAATAAAACGTCCACTCGAGCCACAAGGTCTTCGGCAATTCTTTGCGCCACCAAAGCCTTTTCCTTGTTGTTTTTGGCCAGTGTATTTAAAGTGGGTGCCGAACCTTCGCTATAGGGAGTGAAAATAGTATGTAATGTCTTTAATGGCAGTCGCGAAATATCTGCGATATCATAACCAGCAAATGTAACCGAAAGCGATTCTGGTCGCAACCGTTTACCATTACAAGTGGGGCAGTCACTACTCAGCATATATTGCGAAACGCGCTTTTTCATTAGTGCACTCTGCGTATTAGCAAAGGTGTGCATCACATAGTTTTTAGCTCCCGTAAAAGTCCCCATATAACTAGGGTCTTGCTTTTGTTGAATGGCGAGTTGTACTTCGTCACGGTTTAAACCGGGGTACACGGGTACTTGAGGTTTTTCGTTGGTAAATAAAATCCAGTCGCGGTCTTCTTTTGGAAGGTCTTTCCAAGGGACATCGATATCGTAACCCAAAGTAATTAAAATATTCCTGAAATTTTGCCCCTGCCATGCCGTTGGCCAAGCTGCTACGGCGCGTTCACGAATAGACAAAGAGTCGTCTGGGACCATACTTTTTTCTGTGACTTGATATACTCTACCAAGACCGTGACATTGCGGACAAGCGCCGTCTGGTGTGTTGGTAGAAAAAGATTCTGCATATAAAATAGATTGTCCCGTAGGGTAATCTCCAGCTCGCGAATATAACATACGCAGTAAGTTGGATAGGGTAGTCACCGAGCCCACTGAAGATCGTGTTGTAGAAGACCCGCGTTGCTGCTGTAAGGCAACTGCTGGTGGCAAGCCTTCAATCTCATCAACTTCTGGAATTGGCATTTGATGAAAAAGTCTTCGTGCATAAGGCGATACAGATTCTAGATACCTGCGTTGTGCCTCGGCATATAAAGTACCAAAAGCGAGTGAGGATTTCCCCGATCCCGATACTCCCGTAAACACCACCAAAGCATCACGAGGGATTTCTAAACTTACATTTTTAAGATTGTGTTGCCGTGCGCCACGAACAGTTACAAAATTATCTCTCTGCTGCTTATTTTTATTCGGTTGTACCATGTGGCGGAAGGCTCAAAAATTATACCAAGAACCAAATAAAAATATATTTCAAATTAAAGTTTTAATTCCTGTCTGATTAAGCAGTCCTGCGTTTCACGTTGTCTGTATTAATTGAGTAAAACACTACTGTTTAAACGTTAAAATATAACGGTAAGAATTGCTGGATCACGCGATTTACAAATGATTACTTAGTACTGGTAAGCGTTACGATTTTTGGCTTCTGTTATAAGTCTTTTTCCTATGGTGATATTTTCTTTTGGTCTTAATTAATTGGTATCTAAAGTCATCGTAGAATAAACTGATGATTAAAATCGCGGCCGCAATGCTTAACGTGTTTAATTTTAAATTGGCTTTAGAGTATAACACGCCGCCTATAATTCCACCGAGAAAAAAGAATGAAATAATATACAATCTCAGTTTAATATTGGCCTTTAATTTTTTTCGCTGTGGGTACAGTTTAGGAAAAAATAATTGTGAAAGATCAATTCCTAAATCGGTAAAAAGTCCGGTAAGGTGGGTGGTACGAACGATCGCATTTGATATTTTGGTTACAAAGGAGTTTTGTAAACCCATTGCAAATAGGAGTAAACATACAATAACGTTTGGTGAATTAATCTCAAAATAATTACTGGAGACCGCAATGCCTATTAGAATAAGGGCTTCAATTATTGTAGGGACAACGAATATGTTTATTTTTTTATTACCTCTAAATTTTATTATTAATACACTAGATACAAAGGAGCCTAAAAGGAATGAAAAAATATATAGAAAGTAGATAGTGCCTTTCCAGAATTTAATATTAAAAACATCGTAAATAAAAAGCGCAAAGTGACCTGTAACGTTTGTGGTTAATTCCTGAAATGCTAAAAATCCAGTAACGTTCACTATACCGGCCACAAAGGAGAGTACGGTAGCGATATGAAGATTATGTTTAAAAGTTCTACTTTTTCCTTGATGTCTAAACATGCTGTTTATTAAATTCTGTATACTTATCTTTTTGTTATAGAACGCTAAATAACCCGTTTTTAATTTTTAGTTAATTTGTTATACAACCCTATCTTTAACCACTTTTGTATGCGATAAGCGATCGTGAAAACCATTAGTAGTAAAGACAAACGAAATGCGATCGAAGGGAATAAGGCGACAAAAAGTACGCGTTATAATCTCTCCGTTTTTAGGTTGCTCTCCGTGAATTGTTACCACTTTGGTTTTAGTAATAAACTTACCCACGGTTTTCTGAAACTGTATTTCCATAACGGCATAATACGCGAGGTAGGTTCCAAATATAAGAAGATAGCCATAAAATGTTATCATAGATTGGCTAGTGGGTTGAATTAATATTTCAATAATAAAACTAAGTAAAAAAGCTAAAATAAGCCACACAATAGAATCTATTATAAAGTTTAAAAACCGAATTCTAGAGCCCGCAGCATTGGTGTCTACGTTTTGTTTTTGCGTGCTTAAAGTAGTTGCTTTTTTCTTAAGATGCTCAAACTCGCTAGTATTAATATTTCGATTTTCAATCTCACATCGCGCAGCTTCAACGGCAGTTGCATTGTAGTTGTCTTTTTCGGTAGTGACTATTTTTATTAATTCTTCGTTAGACCTTTCGGACATCACTTTTGTGAATTCGTTTTCCATAGGTAATACAATTGTAGCTATTTTGGGTGAAATCTTTCGCGTATTTTAAAGTACGAATGTAGTAAATACAGTTCAGAAAAAATCCCGATTGTGGTCGGGATTTGGAAGTCAATTTTTATGTAATCTTAGAAATCAACCAAGGCTATTCAATTCTTTTCGGTTTTCATCTTATAATCACACTAACAAGATGTGCTATTTTATTCTACAGTATTAATAGACTCAATAATATTATAGTTTCTATAGTCTTGTAATTTCGTGTCATAGAATTCATAAATATCATATTCGATAGTTACTTTTTTACCCTTTAACTTCTCGTAGTTGTTTTGTAAATCGGTGTCACTTTGTATAAAGGTTAACCAATAAAATTTAGAGGTTCTACCATCGTCTGTTTTTAACGAGAATACAATAAATTCTTCTTTAGAAATGGCCTTAATTTTTCCTTCGGCCACATAAAGTGTTTCTTCAAATTCTTCAGTGTCATCTTCACCCATCGCTACCATTTTCATCATAACATCAGGGCATTCGGAAATCATTCGCAATCCAATTAAACGTCCTAATTCTTCACCTTCCATATCGATATTCATCATATTAATATTATGATCGCGTAATAATTGCTCTTTGTATTTAACGGCTTCACCGAGCATACAGAGGCCTAACTCTTCACTACTGATGTTTTCTGTTCCAGATAAGTCTGATACACACTCACAGGCTTTTTGTGTAATTTTTTGCATATAATCGTCCTCTTGAGCAAAAGTGGTTTGAAAAAATAGGCAGGCGACGAATACTACAGTTAGTTTGATTTTCATAAGATTTGGTTTTTAGTTTTAAAATTGTTTATTTAATTAGTTTTTAAGGACTTTAAATACTCTTGAATACTTCATTTTAGTGCCGTAATAATTACCTTCTAAAACAACGCGCCAAAATATAGAAACCTCTTTATAGTTTACCGATTTCAGATTTTTATTTTCCGGATAGTCGAATTGTACGGTCGAGGTCTCTCTAAAATCTGTTAGTGGTCTTTTTGGGGATGTAAATATAGTTTCTTTATAAGTAGCAGTTGTAGATCCTCGAGAATCTGTAACTTCTTCTATAATTTCATAGTAGAGTGTTTGGTTAGATAAATTGAATTTTTTGGTTTTATAAATTTTGCAGTAAAAGCCGTCGTCATTTTGTAGGGTTTCTAACGACACTTTTCCAAGGGCTCCCTTAATAAATTGATTGGCGACAAATACTAAAAGGAAAATTAAAACAACACCCAATATAATATATAATGTATTGAATTCGGGAATGTAATAACTGTAAATGGCTCCAAAAATTAGTATAAAAATTAAGGAGATTAATAGATTCGTTTGTAAAAAAAACGTCTCTTTTATTTCTAATACTTCGTAAGCTGTATTATTATTTACCAGGTCAAAATAATGAGTTGTTTTAATCTCGTTTTTTGAAGTTACTATGGCTTTTATCTTGGCAAAAACATTGCGGTCTACTAGATTACTATCATTTTTAGTAATAGCAATTATAATGTCGCAACAATAAGTGAAACTCACGTTTTTTCCGGTGTACGATGCTATACTCTCTTTGGGTAATGTAAAAGAAAATGGAAAAGTATACGTTTCATTGCTGTTTAAAACCATATCATTTGCCAGTTCTAAAGTTACAATGTGTTCTTTCTGACTCGCCATTCGCCCTCTAACTTGAAAGTGAATCATTCCAGTTATTCCTTCTGTATGAATAGTTTCTGTAGAATTTATGGTGCAGTACCCCGTAACCGTATTGGTGGTCGATACGCTTTCTATACTAAAACCTTGAATAAAAGCTGTTTTTGTCATTGATAGGTAACATAAAGATGGTTAATAATAGCTCTATAATTGTCTTTAAATTTTTTTATTAATTCTAAAGAATCTGTCACCGAAAAGAGGTGAGTACTTTTTAGTTCTATATCCGAGGCCAGTAGTAAACGTTTGTTTAAAATATGCTGAAGGGTTTCTGGATCTATACCGTTAAAGTGTAACGAATATATTTCTTTTTTCAATAAGCGACACTCCCATTTTCGTGTGTAGTGGGTGGTGTAAATAATGGTTTTGTTTTGTTTAAATAGCCGCAGTCTATCAGGTAAACCAAGATGATGGATACTATCTATAAATAGGGGGTTTGAATCGTTATTTAATACCTCGGAAGCTGATGAATTGGAATTCAGAAATACAATAGGTGAATCTATAAACTCCGTGTTTAAGTGCAGTAAGTGTGTTGTTTTTCCACGTCCCTTTTTTCCTAAAAACTCTATAGCTATTGGTTTATCCGTCTGCTTAATTTTCGACATCAGCACATTTCTATCAAATCGCGGTACAAGAATCTCGTTGAGATCTTCTGCAAGCACGCCAGAAAACGGATTGTATTTAAAGGTAGGACTCAAAAGGATTGTTTTAAATAAAGGTGTTAATTTTCTATGCGTTTACCATCTTTCGTTATGCGGTACCAGTTGTCACTGTTCCAAGACGAGTGCTCACCATTGGTAGTAATTTCGCAAGTGTTAGCCACTTTTGCAAATGCGCCTTCAAACGGATAAGCACATTCAAATTGAGGGTCTATTACTATTTCTCCTTTAGGATTTGCATAACCAATTTTTCCGTTTTTAAGGATTCTGAATACTCCGCTTTTTTCGTAATCCGGCCCATTATCGAATCTAAAAACTTCAAACAATTCATTTGCATTGCGGTCTATACCTAAAAGCCTTCCTGTTTCTTTTTCTACGACTATGCCTAACTCGCGAATGGTGTCTGTAAAGCAATAATCGTATTTTCCAGCAGGAATAATTACATCACCTTTAGAATTCATATACCCCGAAACGTCTCTCATTTCATCCGAATCTTCTAAGGTGAATTTAACTAAATAATACTCTTTTTTTGATGTGCAGGCCATAATTATAAATAATATACCTATTACAGTGATCAGTTTTTTCATTGTATTCCATCGTTTTTAAACATATTTTTCCTGCTATTCTTCGTTGAATTGATGTTTTTACAAAAGAAAGCGGACTAAAACAGCCTGTTTAATGAATTGTTGATTCTTTAGGGTGATCAATATAAGTAATACTTATTTATAATTATTGTAAAAAAAACATTCTGTAAGAATTTTCTTTATATTTGATGAAGTCGCTTGCTACTAATGATAAAGCCGTTTCTTTCCTTAATAAGTAGTGTTACCAATACTTCAATTTTACTTTTAGTATTTTGACAGATAAACCTTTATTATCCCGTTTGTGATGGTATTAATTACAGTATCTTTGCTCATTATTATTTAATTCCGATACCAATTATCTATTCGTAACTCTCTATCGTAATGTTAGGGTTTTATTTTAGACGATTCGAATCGCTAGAATTATCCACTATATTCAGATTAAAAAGCAGAGTATTATCTCTTGTTTTTTAATCCAAAGCAATACAATTATTTATGACTACAGATATAACTATCAATAAACCTGCACCTTTTGTTCCTGAAAAACGCTTAGAATTATTTAATCGAGCGACAGATATAAAGCTAACGATTAAAGCTTTGGAAGCTGGAAAACCTGTTTTAATTACCGCTTTTTACAGCAATGGGTTAGATCTTCTTAAAGCATTACA
The DNA here is from genome assembly GCA_018067115.1 of Bizionia sp. Lineage (GTDB taxonomy): Bacteria > Bacteroidota > Bacteroidia > Flavobacteriales > Flavobacteriaceae > Bizionia. The sequence goes on from JAGPVI010000200.1 coordinate 7,797, forward strand.
AGACCATCTTAAAAAACAGTTTCCTAGTAAAACGTTTTTAGAGCAACGCAAATACAGATCAGAATACCGAAAGCTTTCTAATCTTATTGTTATAGAAATCGCAGAGCATAAACTAATAGTTAAAAAAGCACCATCTATAGGATGGTTAGAAAAACTGTATCCTGAAACATCTAATTTCCTATTAACTTTTCCTCAGGTTCAAGGCTTAAATAGTTCTTGGCAATGGTACGAAAAAGGTGTTTTAATTCCGGTGTTAAGAAATAAGTTACATCCGTATTACGGGACGTACGTACCTACTCGTTTTGATCATTTAGAATTGTTCGATAATTGGTTGAAGCGTTATGAAGGTGATAAAAAAACTGCCATTGATGTTGGTTTTGGAAGTGGTGTATTGTCTTTACAACTCGTAAAACACGGTTTTCAGAAAGTCTTTGGAACCGATATTAACCCGAATGCTGTTGTGGGTTTAACAGAGTTTATGGGAGAGACTAAATTATCTCGTAAAATAGAATTAGACCACGCGTCACTGTTTGGGAAATTCGATAAACCAACGGAACTTATAGTTTTCAATCCGCCATGGTTACCAGAAACACGCAGTGTAGACGCGCTTGATGAAGCAATATATTATCCTGAAAACTTATTCCCAGACTTCTTTAAAGAGGCAGAAAAACGTCTTTTAGACACTGGGCATATTGTATTACTTTTTTCTAATCTGGCTCAAATTACAAAGGTTACTAAAGAGCACCCTATAGAAAAGGAACTTGCGGAGGGCGGACGTTTTAAATTACAACACTGTTATAAGAAAAGTGTTAGAGGCGCTTCAAAAAACACCAAACGCGATCAGCATTGGCGAGCGGAAGAAGAAGTAGAGTTGTGGGTACTTGTAAAAAAATAAGTCTGTTATTCGGCACTCGTTTTTCGTGTACCTCTTTTTCTTAGCACACCCAATAGTTGGCCAATTCCAATCCCGAAATAGGTTCTGTCTTTGTTTATTTGCACCATTGGCGATACGCTAAGTCCGTAAATTCTGGTTAAAGGGAACTCTATTTTAGGGTTAATAATAAGACTTATTGTTTGGTAACGATGGTACTGATAACTGTAATTTTTATCTAATGTATAACCAGAATATTTTTGCCAGTTTGTAGCTTCCTTTATAGTGGTAAGCCCAATACCGAAAGAAAGATTTGCACGAATACTTCCTTTTGCATTTAGTTTAATAACTCTACCAGCTCCTATATGGTAGTTTTCCATTGTGTCGAAAGGACCAATGAGTCCAATTGTAAAAAGCCCCGGAAGGCCAGAACTAAAATCATTAGGTTCGCGTTTTGGGGTTCTTAAATTTCCTGTATATCCTATTTTAAAGGAATAGGTCTCGTTATAAATATAATTTATATTGGTGTCTATACCTATATAGTTTCCTAAGTTATAATCTAGAGAAAGGTATAAGGCATTGTTGTCCGACCATTGGGCTTTCGCAGAGGGGATAAAAACAGATACTATAAAAAGTAACATTAGTTTTCTCATGGATTACATTTAGTTTTATTGGGGGTGATTTGCTAGTGTAGCTTTATAGAATCTAAAAATAATGTAAAAGACTCTTCTTTTTTATTATTAATTAAAAACCCAATGTCTTCTATAGTGTCTGCTGAAAAATTAGATATATCTAGGGTTTTTCCGCGATATGAAGGATATAAGTTTTTTAAGGGAATAGTAATGTCTTGCCACTCTCCAGTGGTTTTAAAGGTAGTGATGTAAGAGTGGTTTTCTGCCGCATTAGATTTTATTCTAAACTGATAGGTTTTGCCATCACCATGTAATCTTATAACAATATTCGAAAAATCGTTGACACTAATAGTTCCCGAATTATAACGCAAAGACGAAAAACCACCATTGTTTTCTAAAGAAATTTTACCAGTAAAAACACCATAACCTTCTTTATTTAGATAAAATGAACCATTGGAGCGACCGCCCATAACAACGTCGTCTACTACACGCCAATTAGTAATATTGGAAGAGGAATTGAAACTAAAAATAGAAGTCATAAATAATCAAATTAAAAAAAGTAGAGAATGCCTAGTTATGTTAAAATAACACTATTATTCGTTCACTGTTTCTAGTTGTATGGTTCTAGCTTTATGTTTGTCAACATCCCAAGTAATACCCCAATTAGAAATATAATCTTCAATGGTACCCAAACCAACATCTGCACGTCTTTTATTTACGCCCTCTGGGTTTTTAATTGGTGATACATAGAACTCTCCGGTAGCGCTATCTCTAGAAATCTGACTGCCATAGATTTGACGTTTCCCGGTTCGTAATGCCACGCGGTCTTCTAATAAAGCTAAACTACTAGGTCTGGCATTATTGTTTTTAGCCGCTTCCCTCATCATAGGTAAATACTTTTCTTGTACTTCTATTGGGGAATGCTGAATGACTAAAAAGAGCGTCATATTTCCTTTGCCGCCAATAACATCGGCACCTAACCATCCGCGCTCATCCAGAATTTTTTGAATCTTAATAAGATTAATCGAGTCGGTCTCTGCAATGCTTTTCCAATGCGCTTTCATTTCATCAGAATCTCTACCATATTGTGCTTCAACGGTAGTGATTTCACGCCTTAAACCTTGGTCTTCAGTGTAAATGGTATCCAGAATGGCTACCAGTGGTTTGTCTAAATTAGCTTCGGCAGCTATTTTATTCTTTTTTACTAATTCTAGCACTTCGCTCCATCTGTTATCAGAATGTAAACTAGACAAATCTGTATCTGTCGTAATATGATCATAATTGGTATATGACCCTTTTTTAGCTATTCGAAATAATTGTATAAATGACGAATCTTTTTCGTCTGCTAGAGCCCATGAGCAAGCCGCATTATAGCGATCTGTAGTATTGCTCAAGTCGTTAGTTGTTTTAAAAGCTTCTGAGTATTTTTTAGCAGATTCCAAATAGTTTTCAGACTCATATAAGCTCCAAGCTTCTGCTTGTAATGCAATATATTTTGCTTTCTGCTCGGCGGTAGGTTCTTGGGGAGTACTATTTTCTTTGGTAGCCTCTTTACAGGAAAAAGTAAGGATAGTTAAAACAAATAGGACGATAGTAATAGGGTGTTTCATAAGTAAAATGTTGATTTGGAGGTGACAATTTAGTAAAATAAAAATACTGATCGTGTGATTTTATAAATCATTTTATCAATTAATAGAGGCAGTATGTAGAAATACGATTATTTTTTGTTGTAAAAAATCGTAACCTTTACTGGCTGCTTTTAAAATTAATAAGGGGAGCACTTCGATTTAACAGGTGCTATGTTAACTTAAAGTATCGCTCTGTCTTATTTATGGGTGACGCTTAATCATTTGGTAATTATATTTTAAAAATGGGGTAACTTTCTTTTTTAGAAAAAGAGCGGAATTTACATAAAAAAACTATGGAGTTATTTTTATTAAGTTTTGGTGCTTTATTTTCGATTATGAATCCCTTAGGGACAGTACCCGTTTTTGTGGGATTAACTCAAGAACACACTAAGAAAGAGTGTGCTGTAACAGCGTTTTGGACTGCTTTAAATGTCTTTGTGATCTTGCTACTGTCGTTTTTTGCTGGGAAGTATATTTTAGGTTTTTTTGGGATTAGTTTGAATGCCCTTAAAATTGCCGGCGGACTAATTATAGCATCCTCGGGTTTTGCCTTATTAACAGGGAAATTTGGAGAGCATAAAGGAATGAAAAGGAAGCGTGTGCAAAAAGATATCCATTCGAGGGACTCCATTTCTTTAACGCCATTATCTATACCAATGTTGGCGGGACCAGGAACCATATCATTATTAATTGCTTATAATCAAGAGTATCAAGAAGTCTATGAGATATGGACGCTTTTAGGGGCTATGCTTTTAGTTACAACGTGTATTTATGCAATACTAAAAAGCGCCCATTTCATCGTTAAATTCTTGGGCGCTTCTGGTATTAATGCGCTATCTCGCGTTATCGGGTTTATCGTTATCGCAATAGGCGTAGAGTATATAATAGCATCGGTAGTCGATATATTATCTCGTTTAACGTTATAACGGAATGTTGCCGTGCTTACGTTTTGGGGTTTCTACTTGTTTGTCTTCTAACATAGCGAAGGCTTTTATAAGCTTGCGTCTGGTGTCTTGAGGTAAGATAACTTCATCTATAAAACCACGTTCTGCAGCACTGTAAGGGTTTGCAAAAAGCGTTGCATATTCTGCTTCTTTTTCTTTCCACTTGGCATCTTTATCTTCGGCGGAAGAGATTTCTTTTTTAAAGATAATTTCGGCAGCACCTTTGGCGCCCATTACAGCGATTTCTGCACTTGGCCACGCATAATTCATATCGGCACCAATATGTTTCGAATTCATAACATCGTAAGCACCCCCATAAGCTTTACGTGTAATTACTGTAATTCTAGGCACGGTTGCTTCACTAAAAGCATACAACAATTTCGCGCCGTTAGTAATAATGGCATTCCATTCTTGGTCGGTTCCTGGTAAGAATCCCGGAACATCTTCTAAAACTAATAATGGGATGTTAAAGCAGTCGCAAAAACGGACAAATCGTGCGGCTTTTGTAGAACTGTCTACATCTAAAACGCCCGCTAAATATAATGGCTGATTGGCAACAATACCAATGCTTTTACCTCCTAATCTAGCAAAACCTACTACTATGTTTTCTGCGAAATTTTTATGAATCTCGTAAAAAGAATCTTCGTCAATAATACCGTTAATAACACCATGCATATCGTACGGTTTATTCGCATTGTCAGGAATAATTGTCGATAGTATCTCGCGTGTTTCTTCTTTTAACTCAAAAGGAAGCGCTTTCGTTTTTTCGGTGTTATTCTGCGGAAGGTAACTCATTAATTTTTTTACATCTTCTAAGCATTCAATATCGTTAGCCGATGTAATATGAGTCACTCCAGACTTTGTCGAGTGTGTGCTCGCGCCACCTAGTTCTTCCGACGTTACTGTTTCGTTTGTCACTGTTTTTACAACGTTTGGTCCCGTAACAAACATATAACTGGTATCTTCTACCATAAGCGTAAAATCTGTCATCGCTGGCGAATACACAGCACCACCGGCACAAGGACCCATAATTGCTGAAATTTGAGGAATTACCCCTGAAGCTTGCACGTTTCTATAAAAAATATCGGCATAACCACCTAGCGAGCGTACGCCTTCTTGAATACGGGCGCCACCAGAATCGTTAAGTCCTATAATAGGAGCACCAACTTTTACCGCCAAGTCCATAACTTTGCATATTTTTTCTGCGTGTGTTTCAGAAAGGGAGCCTCCAAAAACAGTGAAATCTTGAGCAAAAACATAGATTAATCGTCCGTTAATGGTTCCGTAGCCTGTAACAACACCATCACCATAAAACTGCTGCTTGTCCATTCCGAAATCTTTCGTTCGGTGGGTAACCAAAGCACCAATTTCTTCAAAAGAGCCATCGTCTAAAAGGTATGTGACACGTTCGCGTGCTGTTAATTTCTTTTTTTCGTGTTGTTTATCTATACGTGCTTGTCCGCCACCCAAGTGAGCCTGCGCCAGTTTTTCGTTTAAATCTTTAATTTTAGAATCCATTTTTCTAAGTGTATTTTTTTAATGCCAACCTAAAAGTGCTTGGCATTGTTTTGTTTAATCTGCTAAATGACTATTTCGTTGGTACGCGCAATATTTTTCTATCTTCTATGTATTGCTTCAATGCTATTTTTGCTGCCATTTTTGCTTCATTCTCTTGTTTAGCTTTTATAGCTTCTGGAGAATAAAACTGCTTTACAAAATGCGTGTTAAAATGACCTGAAATAAAAGCGTCGTGTTCGCATACAAAAGCACCAAAGGGTAAAGTTGTTTGGATGCCTTCTACTTTGTATTCGCTAATGGCTTTGCGCATAAGTTGAATGGCTTCATCTCTAGTGTCGCCATACGTAATTAATTTAGCCAGCATCGGGTCGTAATAAATAGGGATATCCATACCCTGTTCGAAACCATTATCTACTCTAATATTTTCGCCTACCGGTAATTTGTAAACATCTAAATGGCCCACGCTTGGTAGGAAATCATTTAATGGATCTTCGGCATACACTCGTAATTCGATAGCGTGCCCCTTAATTTTTAAATCACTTTGTTGTATTGGAAGGACTTCGTTTCTTGCCACTCTAATCTGTAGTTCTACTAAATCGGTACCTGAAATAAGCTCTGTTACTGGGTGTTCTACTTGTAAGCGGGTGTTCATTTCTAGGAAATAGAAATTATGGTCATCGTCCAATAAAAACTCAACAGTTCCGGCATTAACATAGTCGCAAGCTTGGGCTACTTTTATAGCTGCTTGGCCCATTCTTTCTCGTAATTCGGGAGTTAAAACTGCCGATGGAGCTTCTTCAACCACTTTTTGGTGACGACGTTGAATACTACATTCTCTCTCGAATAAGTGAATCACATTTCCGTGATTATCTGCCATTATTTGTATTTCAATATGTCGCGGAGAGGCCACATACTTTTCAATAAATACAGAGCCATCGCCAAAAGCATTAACAGCCTCACTAATGGCACGATCCATTTGCGACTCGAAGTCAGCTTCTTTTTCGACAACGCGCATTCCCTTTCCACCACCTCCGGCAGAGGCTTTAATAAGGATAGGGAAACCAATGGAAGCGGCTATTTTTTTAGCTTCTGCAATATCGGTAATCGCTTCGTCAGTACCAGGAACCATTGGGATGTTGTAAGCTTTAACAGCTTCCTTTGCTGCTAACTTACTCCCCATAACTTTAATGGCTTTCGATTTAGGGCCAATAAATAGGATGTTATTTTTTTCTGCTTTCTCTGCAAATTCAGCATTTTCAGATAGGAAACCATAGCCTGGGTGGATGGCATCGACATTTAAACTTTTTGCAACCTCTATTATTTTATCTCCTAATAAATACGATTGATTAGAAGGCGCTTCACCAATTAAAACAGCTTCGTCAGCATATTTTACGTGCGGCGCATTTCTGTCGGCAGTAGAGTAAACAGCTACCGTTTTAATCCCCATTTTCTTTGCTGTTCGCATTACGCGAATCGCGATTTCCCCTCTATTTGCTATTAATAGTTTTTTCATCTTAATTTTCAAATTCAATTAATAATTGATTTTTTTCTACTGCATCGCCAGTCTTTATAGCAATGGATTTAATAACGCCATCTCGAGGAGAATTAAAAACATTTTCCATTTTCATAGCCTCTAGAATTAACAGGGGATCGTTTTCTTTTACCTCCTGACCTTCACTTACACTTATGGAAAGAATTAATCCAGGCATAGGGGCCTTTATATCGTTAACCTGTTTCGATGCGCCAATTTCAAACCCCATTTCTTTAATTAAATCATCGAGCTCGTCATTTATTTGAACGGCATAAGTGG
>JAGPVI010000205.1 GCA_018067115.1 Bizionia sp.
GGTGGTGGAACAGGACCTTTTGACGGAACTAATGCAACAACTGTAACTCCTGGGGCTTGGAATATAGAGCGTATGCTACAAGCAACAGATAATTTACCTATGAATTTAGGGTTCTTCGGAAAAGGAAACTGCTCGCATTTAGCACCTTTAAAAGAACAAGTTGAAGCTGGTGTATTAGGTTTAAAAGTCCATGAGGATTGGGGCGCAACGCCGTCTGTTATAAAAGCCTCGCTAGAAGTGGCCGATGAATACGATATTCAAGTGGCTCTTCACTCTGATACTTTAAATGAAGCAGGGTTTTTAGAAGATACAATGGATGCTATTAACGGTAGAACCATCCATACATTCCATACGGAAGGAGCAGGAGGAGGTCACGCACCAGATATTATTAAAGCAGCAATGTATCCAAATGTATTGCCAGCATCTACAAATCCAACGCGACCGTTTACAAAAAACACCATCGATGAGCATTTAGATATGTTAATGGTATGTCATCATTTAAGTAAAAGTATCCCTGAAGATGTTGCTTTTGCCGATTCTAGAATTAGACCAGAAACTATTGCTGCAGAAGACATTCTTCATGACATGGGCGTTTTTAGCATTATGAGTTCCGACTCTCAAGCTATGGGACGTGTGGGTGAAACCATTGCAAGAACATGGCAAACGGCGCACAAGAATAAAATTCAACAAGGGTTTCTAGAAGAAGACAAAGAAATGGAAGCGGATAACTTTCGTGCAAAGCGTTATGTGGCTAAATACACTATTAATCCTGCAATTGCTCACGGTATTTCGCAACACGTAGGGTCTATAGAACCGGGTAAAATGGCCGATTTTGTGTTATGGAAACCTGCGTTATTTGGTGCGAAACCAGAAATGATTGTTAAAGGAGGGATGGCTATTGCTAGCAAAATGGGCGATCCAAACGGCTCTATTCCTACGCCACAACCAATTATGATGCGCCCAATGTTTGGAGCTCTAGGGTCTGCCGTGCATAAAACTTGTGCAACTTTCGTGTCTAAAGCGGCAATGAATAATAATATTAAAGAAAAATACGGCCTTAAAAAGCAATTGTTTGCGGTTACAAACTGTAGAAGTATTTCTAAAAAAGATTTAATTCATAACGATAAAACACCGTTAATTGAGGTGAATCCAGAAACTTACGAAGTAAAAGTAGATGGCGTAAAAGTAACCTGCGACCCCATTGATGTGGTGCCATTAGCGCAACGTTATTTCTTATTTTAAATAGCAATCTAAAGCGATTCTGCATATGTAATTATGTCGAGTCGTTTTCTAAAAATGAAAGAACAATATGCTTTGTAAAGAAGTTATAGGGAATATAGAAACCTATCCAGTAGGTAATAAATCAATAGACACGTTGCATTTAGAGTGGTTTGAAATGACCAAGCGCATTATGCGAAAAAAAACAGAAGCAGGTCGCGAGGTTGCTATTAAATTCTTAAAAGAAGGACAGCGTTTACATCAAGGTGATATTGTATTGGAAGATGATAATAGCGTGGTTATAGTCGATGTGTTACCGTGCGATAGCATTCAAGTAACGCCAAGAAATATTGTGGAAATGGGAACGGTTTGCTACGAAATAGGAAACAAACACTTACCTATTTTTATTCAAGATGAAAAAGTGCTTGTGCCATACGAAAAACCTCTAGAGCGCCTGTTGGAAGCCACAGGGTATATCGTAGAAAAAAAGCATTGCAAGCTACTAAATATGCTAAAAGCAAATGTAGGTCACGGCCACGCTAATGATAGTCCGTCGCTATTTTCAAGAATTTTAGACCTCACAACAAAACAGTAAAATCTATGGCAAATAACAAACAGAAAATACTATTAGAATTACTACATATTTCAGACCCAACCTTACCAATAGGAGGATATTCGCATTCCAACGGATTAGAAACCTACATACAGCAAAACGTGGTTAAAGATGTTGACAGCACGCGCGAATTTGTAGAAAATATGCTCATTTATAATTATAAGTATAATGATGGCATTTTTGTTCGCGATGCTTTTAAATATGGATTAGAAAATAATTTAGAGGCTCTATTAGAATTAGATAACGAAGCACACGCTTTAAAAGCCCCAATGGAAGTTCGTGATGGAAGTTTAAAACTCGGTACGCGATTACTTAAAATTTACGTCCGATTGCACGATTATAAATTAATGCACACGTTTTTCGAGAAAGTGAAAAACAAAGAAACCCCAGGTCATTACGCTGTGGTTTTTGGGATGATAACGGCACTCTTGGGAGCCGAAATTAAACCGGTTTTAAGTGCGTTTTATTATAATGCAGCCGTAAATATGGTAACCAATAGCGTTAAAATGGTGCCGCTAGGCCAAATGGACGGACAGGAAATTCTGTATAAAATGCACGATTTAATCTCTCAAGTTGTCGACGAAACTTTAACATTAGACGAGGCAATGCGCGGACTTTGTAATCCCGCATTCGATATTAGATGTATGCAACACGAAATTTTGTATTCAAGACTTTATATGTCTTAAAAAACAAGTAAAAATCTCAAAACACCCCATTTAAATGGAAGATAGAAAATATATAAAAATAGGAGTTGCTGGACCTGTAGGTTCAGGAAAAACAGCTCTAATTGAAAAATTGTCACATAAAATAGCAAAAGCGTACAGTATTGGTGTTATCACCAACGATATCTACACAAAAGAAGATGCCGAGTACTTAACTAAAAACTCGTTATTACCAGCCGATCGTATTATAGGGGTTGAAACTGGTGGGTGTCCACATACCGCAATTCGTGAGGATGCGAGTATGAATTTGGAAGCCATTGACGAAATGGTAAGCCGTCATCCAGAAATAGAAATTGTATTTATAGAAAGTGGCGGAGATAACCTTTCTGCAACCTTTAGCCCAGATTTGGCCGATGTTACCATTTTTGTGATTTCGGTTGCTGAAGGCGAAAAGATACCGCGTAAAGGAGGTCCTGGTATTACACGATCAGATTTGTTGGTTATTAATAAAACAGATTTAGCGCCTTATGTTAATGCCGATCTTGAAGTGATGCGCGCCGATTCTAGCAGAATGCGTCAAGGCTCGCCTTTTGTGTTTACAGATTTAATGAGAGGGGACGGATTAGAAGATGTTATCAATTGGATAAAGAAATATGCTTTAATAGAGGAAAAAGCACCTGAACCAGCATTACAATATTAATCTATGGGACAATATAGTGTAGATACCGGCTTATATAGAGAGCTCACTATTTTAAAAGACACCTTTTTCACCCCGCCATTTAACGTGGTTGAGGTTCGTGAAGATAAAAGCAATCCCTTGCTTGAAGTAATGATTATGAGCTCTTCACCAGGCTTTTTTAATCACGATGATTATAAAATAGATATTAACGTAAAAAAAGAAACCTTGCTTAATATACAAACACAATCGTATCAACGCGTCTACGACACACCCGATGGAGCTAGGCAGGAAATGAATGTAAATATTGAAGAAAATGCATACTTCAGTCATTTGCCACATCCGTCTGTGCCACATAAAGGCTCTATTTTCGAAGGAAAAAATAAGATAAACCTGGCCGCAAATAGTGTGCTTATTTGGGGCGAAATTTTAGCCTGCGGCCGTAAACTGAACGGCGAGTCGTTTGCCTTTATAAAATACAGTAGTCTTACAGAAGTCTATCGCGAAGGAAAATTATTTTATAAAGACAATTTATACCTGAAACCTTCAACCGTAGACTTTAAGTCTATTGGTCAATATGAAGAATTTACCTATCAAGCAAACTTTGTATGCATTGATCCTTTTCATTCTGTAAAAGATCATATGGAACTAATGACTACCGTGCTTGCTGAAGAAGAAGATATCATTTTTGGAGTTTCAAAATTATCAGAAGACGCTTGTGCTTTAAGAGTCTTGGGTAATTCTGGAGAACAGATTTTTCAAGCTTTAAGAAACATTAGAAAACAATTAGATAAACAAGCCAATGCGCTACGCAAAAAAGAAATAGCGGTTAAGTTAGTATAAATATGGAATCAGAATTAAATGTATTGTTAGTAGCCGCTATATCCATTAGCGTGCTTCATACCCTTACGGGACCCGATCATTATATCCCGTTTATTGCCATTGGAAAGGCTAAAAACTGGACGCTTAAGCGCACTATTTTTTGGACGGTGGTATGTGGTATTGGTCACGTTATGAGCTCCGTGGTTTTAGCATTAGGTGGTGTTGCTCTTGGTTTTTCTTTAAATAAATTATCTTGGTTTGAAGATTTACGAGGCGGTATAGCAGCCTGGGCTTTGTTGGTTTTTGGTTTGGTGTTTATGTGTATCGGTTTGTATCAGGCGTATCGCAATAAAAAACACAAACATTTTGATGTGTACGATAGTGGCGATGTTTATGTATACGAACACCAACATAATCAAGGACCTGTTATGCCTTCCGAAAGGAAAAAAGTAACCCCCTGGGTAATGTTTATTATCTTTTTATTAGGGCCTTGTGAGCCTATGATTCCACTGTTAACCTATCCTGCAATTATGGATTCAACTTATGGTATATATCTTATTGTAAGTGTTTTTTTGTTTTTCACCTTGTTAATGATGGTGTTAATGGTTGTTCTAGGATTTTACGGATTTAAATTAATTAAAACGGATTTCTTCGAGAGATATATGACTGCCATTGCGGGTGGAACAATAGTAATATGCGGTGTAGGAATGGTTTTCCTGGGCTGGTAATGTCATTAAAATGATTAAACAGGCTAAACAATTCGGTGTCATTAACCTTAAAGGTATTTCTCAAATAATGCTTCAAGAGAACGCCGTTACAGGCTTCTTTTTTCTATTGGGCGCGTTATACAGTTCTTGGTTAATGGCGATTGGTTTGTTAATTGCAACTGTAACAGGTAGTGTAGTAGGTTATTTTTTGAGCACTAAAAATTATAAAGCCCTTAATCAAGGGCTTTATGGTTTTAATGCGGCTTTATTAGGAATAATTATCGTGTATAAATACGGGTTATCCTTGGAATCGATTTTATGCATAATAGGAGCTTCAGTATTAGCAACGTTAGTTATGCATTTCGCTATTATTAAAAAACTACCCGTATTTACATTCCCTTTCGTGGTGTTGAGTTGGGTGGTAGTATCCTTTGTAAACACGGCAAATTTTATGCCTTTAGTTGAGCATCCTACGGCACAAGAAATTTTTTTACAAGAGCCTATAGCCGATTTTTTTGAAGAAACATTAGAGCAAGTTGGTATTGAATACGATGATATAGATGATGATCTTATTTTTTCAACGTACGGTTTTGGACAAGTAATGTTTCAAGGGAGTTTAATTGCTGGGCTTTTATTTTTAATGGGCGTTTATGTCAACAATCCTATTGCGGCTTTGTATGGTATTTTTGCGTCTATTCTAGCCATCACCGTGTCACACTTACTTAACAGTCCAGCGTCGTCCGTAGATACAGGAATGTTTAGTTTTAATGCGGTGTTATGTGCGCTCGCCTTTGCAGGAACCAGGCATCGGGATGGCTTTTGGGTCGTGGTCAGTACGGTTGTAACTGTAATTATAGATGATTATTTGATAAGAATAGGAGTGCCGCCATATACGTTTCCGTTTGTAGTGACGATGTGGCTTCTGTTACTTACCCGAAAAGGATTGGAATTTGTAGAAAACGTAAGTCTTTTTAAAAATAGAGGCTAGCAAGATTATAAAATACCAGTCGTTTTTATGTGTAAAATTAATTCAAATAGATTATCTTTTATATACGACAAAGAGTACCCGATTCTATATTAAATGACCTACTTAATTTGTATTAATTAATTTAAAAAAAAAAGGATGGGAAAAGAAACGAATTTTAGTAACGGGATTTTAGGGTTAGCTTGTATACTTTTTAGTACTTTAGGGTATTCGCAAGCAGATAGTATACCTGCTGTTTCAGAGAAAGTACATCACGTCGAGCCGCTTTTTATAGACCTTGTTAGGGATCTTGGTGCGAGAAAAGGTGAAAAAGAGCTTAATATAGGTGCTAATTTTTCTAACACAACATCTTATAATCAATATGATGTGTTAGCAGAATATGAATTTGCGCCTATTGATCGTTTAGGTCTTGAAGCAGAGGTTGGGTTTTCGTTTTATGACGGTCATAATGCGAGCTCTGATACGCCAAAAAATAAAATGGAGGCTTTAAAGTTGTCGGCACAATATTCCTTTTATGTCTCTAAAGAACATAAAACAACATTAGCCTTGGGCTATGCTCAAATTTTCGAACTCACAGATTTTAGTAGTTATAATAGCAGTTTATTTGTTAAAGAGATTGTCTATAGCCCATTTTTCGTTGCGGCTAAACGCTGGGGCGAAAATTTTCATACCTTAATTTTTACTGGTCCAGAATTTAAACACAAATTACAAACAGATTACACAGATGTGGACTGGCAATTTAATACCTCATTTCATTACGAGCTACCAAACTCTTCACATTTTATTGGTATAGAATTCAATAAAGAATTGATGCATAGCAAATTTGAAATGACTATGCGTCCGCAAGTAAAATTACAGATCAACGACGCGCTAGCTTTAGGTGTTGTAACGGGATTCCCGTTAACTAAAAGTGAAGAAAAATTCAGTTCGTTTTTTAGAGTGATTTACGAATTGTAGTTGTAATTATGAATAGGAAATGGCCTTAATTTCAAAAAGTCTGTCTTCTTGAGGGAGTTTTAGTAAGGCTTTATCGCCAACTTTCTTGTTGGTTATTATTCTAGCAATTGGAGAAATAAATGAAATTTTACCTTTAGAAATATCGGCTTCATCAACACCTACAATCTGGTGCGTTTGAAGCTTGGTTTCGTTCCCAACTTTTAAAGTAATTAATGCGCCAAACCGGACTTCATTTTGTGGCTGTTTTTTAATGTCTACTATTTTTGCTGTTGAGGTTCTATTGCTTAGCAATTGTAATTTGGCGTTAATGTAATTTACTGCAATACGTCTCTCCTTTTCGCTCGATATATTAAGGTTTTCACGTTCTTTAATAAGATTTTCTTTTTCCACTAAAAGGGCATCCATTCCTGATTGTGTAACATAATTAGTGACACCTTCTGGTAAGTGTGCTCTTGGTGGGACTATAGGTATTTCTTCTTGATCATCTTCTTTTACAAATCCTCTGCTCATAATTTATTTCATTTTAATTATTACTTTTCCTTTCGTTCTTTTTATCTTAATTCGAAAATAGGATTACAGCTTTTTTGGAGGAATAACATATGTCAGTGTAGCTACAAATATTAGTCCTAGCGCTAATTTGAAATTAATAAAAATCAATAAAAAAGCAATTACTTCAACAAGTGGGCCTTTAAGCCAGCTTATTATGGCGTCTTTTCGTAATTCTTTTTTAGTCTTCTCTGTTTTAAATAAGCCACTGTTGAATATAGCGTAATGATGCAACAGTCTAAATGTTACTGCTTTAAGGAAGTATACACCCACTAATAACATTGTAGCCGCTTCTTGATTGTGGACCTGCCCTAGTAGTGCAGTTGGATAAACGATTAGTGAAAGTGAAAATAAGAACAATAGATTTAGCCAAATAAAAGAAGCATCTACGGCTTTCATTTTGCTAAAGAGAATATGGTGATTGAATAGGTGAACTGCTATTACTAAAAAACTGATGGCATAGGGTATTAGTTGGGGAATTAGGTTTTCTAGCAACTCGATAATTGAGTATTTTCTTATTAAAAAATCTTCTGGCATTTCGAATGCCATAACCAAAATGGTTATTAAAATTGCAATTACTCCATCGCTAAAATTTTCTAATCTAGCTTTGTCTATAATACTGTTGCTGTCTGCCATATTAATCTATTTTAATCATCTACATACAAGCAGATTCTGGTTTTATTATAAATGGGGTCCTTCCTGAATTTCTGCTTTATCAAACGAGCTGCTCAGGGTTTACTTTATTTTTATTACAACCTTTCCTTTGGTTCGTCCTTTTGTAACAAAAAGTATTGCATTTATCGCATCATTAAAAGTAAATACTTTGTCTACACTAGTTTTAACCTGCCCAGATTCTACTAAGTCAGTTACTTCATTTAATTGTTTTGGGTTTGCTCTCATAAGAAGCAAGCTGTAATATGCTGATTTAAGTTTAATTTGCTTTGTTATTTTTCTTCTTTTCCAAGCTAAATAAAGTTTGGCGAAAAAATTCAGTTTCATTCGGTTGGCCGTTTCTGCATCAACAGGACCAACAAGGGTGATTACCTTTCCGCCTTTTTTTATCACTTTAAAAGCATCTTCAGTATAGTGACTTCCAAGAGTGTCTAAAACCATATCAGCATCTTTGATAATAGTTTTATAATCTTCGGTTTTATAGTCGATAACTCGGTCTGCTCCAAGTGCTTTAACCCAAGCTACATTGGCTGTACTTGTTGTGGTATAAACATAAGCGCCTTTTGCTTTTGCTAATTGTATGGCCAAAGAGCCAACACCACCAGAACCTGCGTGAATTAATATTTTATCACCAGCTTGTAGCTTTCCACGCTTTAAGGCTTGTGAAGCGGTAAGGCTTACCAAAGGTAAACTTGCAGCTTCTTCAAAGCTTAAATTTTTTGGTTTTAAACTTAAGATATTTTGATTAACTGAAACAAATTCTGCAAAAGCACCTTGTTTATCTACATAAGCATATACATCGTCTCCAATATTGAAATCAGTAACATTATCACCTTTCTCTACTATTTTACCGCTCAAGTCATAACCTACAGTTGCTGGTAAGGTATAGTTTTTTTGTGTCTTTAGCTTTCCAGAAATAACTTTAATATCTAATGGGTTTACACTAACGGCGTAAGTTTCTATTAAAACGTCCTCTTTATTAATTGTTGGTTTTGTAATTTCAGAGTGACGAATACTTTCTGAAATATCTCCGTATGCAATATGTTGTATGGCTTTCATAAGTTCTTGATTTTTTTAGTTTCCTCTTTGTTCAGGTTTAAAACTTTTAAGCCTATGGCCATCAGCACTATTGAAATAGGGAGAATTAATAGTTCCCATTTTAAATTATTGATGTTTACAAAAACGACTTCGAGGAATTTTACAAATAAAATGATAATGATTACTTCTGCTAATATGTTTTTTAAATGCCCAATATTTGGAATTTGAATCCAATTGAGAATCACACTGTTTTTTGTGTTTGTGGTATTAGATATAAATAAAGTATATATACCATAGGCAAAAATAAATAGCACTAGTGCGATTAAAAATGTGTCTAAAGATTTAATTAGGAAGGTAATACCAATATCGGCAGGATGCAAATGTTCTTTGCCTTCAGGGATATAGCCTAAAAAGAATACTTTAAAAGCATTTAAGGTTTTTAAAGCCCCGACAATAAATAAAAGTAAGGAGCCTAACAGAGAAAAGACAATGGCTATCCAACTGATATATCTAAAGGCATAAAAAGGTTTTTTCATAATAAATAGTGATTAATAGTGATGATGTAATTTGTTGTTTAAAACAATAAAACCCCGGTGAGACCGGGGTTTTTATTATAAACTTATAGTATTAAGTTCTAATTAAAAGAATCCCATAGGTTTCTTATCGTAAGAGATCAACATGTTTTTTACAACACGGTAATGATCTAAAGCCATTTTATGGTTTTCACGACCAAATCCAGATTCTTTCACACCACCAAAAGGAGCGTGAGCAGGATAC
>JAGPVI010000215.1 GCA_018067115.1 Bizionia sp.
ACGAATACTTTTTAAAGACAGTCCCGAAGTGGCTTTTTTACCGCTATTTAAATTAATTTTTGGAGTAGGTGTAGACGCTGTTTCCGTTGTTGTTTCCATGCGCTGTGGCACGTTGTTTTCTACCACAGTTGGTGTAACAGGTTGCGCTTTAACTTCTGGTTGTTTTACCGGAATAGGAGTAATACCAAGCTTTTTAAAATAAGAGGGCGGAATTATGAACCGACTGCTATTTTTTTTTTCTCCATCGAAAGTGATAGAGGCAAGCTGCATTAAACAAAGTTCAATGAGTAGGCGTTGGTTTTTACTGGACTTATATTTTAAATCGGTGTCGTTAGCTAATTCAATTCCTTTTAATAAAAAGTCCTGAGTCGCTTTTTTAGATTGTTCTTGGTATAATGCTTGGGTTTGTTCGCCAACTTCCAACAACTCTAAAGTTGCAGGATTCTTGCAGACTAATAAATCTCTAAAGTGAGAGGCGAGACCTGCAATATAATGGTGCCCATCGAAACCTTTAGATAATGTGGTATTAAATTGCATTAACAGTTCTGGTATTTTATTCTCGATAATTAAATCGGTACTTGTAAAATACGTTTCGTAATCTAATACGTTTAAGTTTTCTGTTACTGCCTGTCTTGTAAGGTCTTTACCAGAGAAACTTACAACACGGTCAAAAATTGATAAGGCATCGCGCATAGCACCATCTGCTTTTTGCGCAATAATGTGTAATGCATCATCGTCGGCAGTAATACCTTGTTCGTTTGCAATATATTTTAAATATTCTTTAGCATCTTTTACCGTTATACGTTTAAAGTCAAAAATCTGACAACGCGATAAAATGGTTGGTATAATTTTATGCTTTTCGGTGGTTGCTAAAATAAATATACAATGTTTTGGCGGCTCTTCTAATGTCTTTAAAAAGGCATTAAAAGCGGCTTGAGATAACATGTGTACTTCATCTATAATATAGACTTTATATTTTCCTACTTGTGGTGGTATACGGACTTGATCGGTTAAACTTCTAATATCGTCTACCGAGTTATTGGACGCTGCATCGAGTTCAAAAATATTAAAGGCATAATCTTCTTCGCCTGTTTCGGTACCGTCACTATTAATCATTTTAGCTAAAATACGCGCACAACTTGTTTTACCCACGCCACGAGGGCCAGTAAACAGAAGGGCTTGTGCTAAATGATTGTTTTCAATGGCATTTAATAACGTGTTTGTAATAGCGTTCTGGCCCACAACATCTTTAAATGTTTGTGGCCTATATTTTCGTGCTGATACTACAAAATGTTCCATTGAAATCTATTTGAAAAACAAAGTTAAAAATTCGATTCGAATTTAGTAAGAATGATTTGCTAAATTAGTATAATTTATTAACAATTTGACTATTTTTGCAGCAAGTAAAGCGCCTTATCGCATCTTATTTATAAGATGAGGAAAGTCCGGACACCGTAGTGCAATATAGTGGTTAATCGCCACCAGTCGTGAGACTAGGAAAAGTGCAACAGAAAGAATGTACAGGTCATGCTGTAGTGAAACCAGGTAAACTCTATGTGGTGCAATGTCATGTATACTAACGTTTGAGCGTGCACGCGCGATTGTTAGAGGGTAGGCAGCTAAAGTGTACTAGTAATAGTACGCTCAGATAAATGATAAGGGCTCGTAAGAGTACAAAATCCGGCTTATAGCTTTACTTATTTACACAAAAACCCTTCTTATTAATTTAAGAAGGGTTTTGTTGTTTTATAAGGGTGCTAATTTTAATGCTATTCTTCTTCGTCTGAAAGTTCTGTGTTTTCAAAAAAGCTAAACATATTTCCACCGTAACTTTTCGAGTAACTAAATTGTGGCAAGTGAGATAATGGCGTATGCTTAGAATGCTCTACGATTAAAACACCACCGGCTTCTAGTAAATTATTTTCGAATACTAGGGTTGGGATTTTTACAAATTCTTCAAGCGGGAAATCGTATGGCGGATCGGCAAAAATAACGTTTGCCTTTTGTTTTGTGTTTTCTAGAAACTTAAACACATCGCTTTTTATTGTTTTTATATTCATTTCGAAACTTTCTGCTGTTTCGTTTATAAACTTAATACAGCCAAAATCTTGATCGATTGCCAAAATGTTTTCGGTACCACGAGATGCAAATTCGTAACTTATATTTCCTGTTCCGGCAAATAAATCTATCACCGAAATATCATCGATATAGTATAAGTTATTCAAAATGTTAAAAAGAGCTTCCTTTGCCATATCTGTAGTAGGGCGCACAGGTAGTTTTTTTGGTGCAGTTATTCTTCTTCCTTTAAATTCTCCTGATATTATTCGCATTGTAAGCTTTTTATTAGTGTGAAATCTGAATAGCTGTTTGCCGGTGTTTCAGAGTATTGGTAAGGGGCTAAACGTTCGCCAAAAGTAATGTGACGAATGTATTTGTAAGCTATAGTGTATAAGTTGTCGTTTTCAACGATGTCTCCTAAAAGAATTGTTTTAATCGTTTCTGGATTAAACTGAAGTTGTTCGGCAGTAAATAAAACGTAGTAAATAAAATCTTCGGGTGTATTATACTCGAAAGTATTGTACAACAATAAACCGCCTTTTTTAACGGCTACTAATTGAAAATGTGTTTTTGAAACGTGTATGTATAATTTCGAATCGTTTGCATTGGCTTCGGCATTTAAAACAGCTTCAACTAAAACGGTAGAGTAGTGCTTGTATGTAAAACTACCATATTTATCGTAAATAAAGTTATTGATATTCACGTAGGGCAAATACACATTTACGCTATCGTTTATAGCAAGAGTATCGAAAGTGATATAGTCGGTTTTTAATATTTTAATATTCAGTTTTAAATAATCGACTAATGCCTCTTCATTAAAAAGCGCTTTTGGTACTAATGTGGACCACTCGTTTTCGTGAATAATCGTGATTTTCTGAAACGGATCTTTTAAAGCTATTTCAGTTTCAAAAAGAGTTATTAGTGTTTCTAATAATTCCTCTGGCGTCTGTTTTTTAGTGGTGGTAAAATGCTTTAATTGAATAATAGTATTCGTATCTGTGTTCAGGATACAAAAAGAAAGTCCATTCAAACCAAGTTGAATGGACAGTTCTTTACTATGTATTTCGTTTAAAGAATTACTTTTTTGTGTCATAAACTTTTGGCCAGTTACCATTGGTTTTTACTTCGTTCATAGAACCAACACGAATAGCATTCCCCTTAATTTCTTCAACAGAATTTACTTGGTTTTCTTGAATGATGTAATCTCTTTCCTGATCGTGTAAAATGTCTTTCTTTAATATAGACGCTTCAAACACAGCTATTTTTTTACCTTCATCTCCAAGCTCTCCAGCTTGTAATTTAAATGTAGTACCCTCTTTAGCAAACGGAACATTCATCATCGTTTTATAACGCTCTGAAGACTTAAACAAAGAATCTTTTACACTTACAAAACCAAGTGTATCAATAATTCTAATATCTTTCTTCATTTCTACTCCACGATAAAGTTTCGTTAATTCTTCATCTACAATCGTAGAATCTCTACGCTCAATAATAGCATATTTTCCTGTTTCGATGAAATGTACTAAACTATCGAAGTTATCTGTGAATTTTCCGTTAACCTCGTTATATGCTAATTCTGAATCTCTAATATCTACTAGTTTCTCAATTACTTTAGCATAACGCTTCTCTTTTACTTGATTAAATAAAATAGGATTATAGACCGACATAAAGGTCGAATACCCTAAATACGCTATTAATACCCAAAGGACTATTGTAATAACTGGTTTAATTTTAGTTGGTACAAATTTATCAATTAGCCAAACTAAGCCAATAGTTACGAGTATTGCAGCTATTGCAATAAGAACAAATGTTATCATAATGATTCTGTTAAATTTAATTAATGATCTACGCAAATCTACAATTTTTTTTTATTCGTAAAAACCAATAAGACTAAAAATCATTATATCTTTGAAGAAAAGCATAAAAAAGCGATCTGTAAATGACCAATTCTGAATTTTATTCCCTTATAAAACAACAATTTCCGTTCCAACCGACTGCAAAACAAGATATTTTATTATTACAGCTTTCTAATTTTATTTTTAATGAGAATGCAGAAGAGGTGTTTTTGCTAAAAGGGTATGCTGGAACAGGGAAAACAACTATAGTTGGGACCATTGTAAACAACTTATCTAAAGCTAAAAAAAGTGCAGTTTTAATGGCGCCAACGGGGCGTGCGGCTAAAGTAATCTCTAATTATTCTAAAAAAGAGGCGTTTACAATTCATAAAAAAATATATTTTCCGAAGAAAGAAAAAGGGGGAGGCGTGAAATTTGTTTTGCAGCCTAATAAACATAAAAACACGTTATTTATAGTCGACGAGGCTTCTATGATTCCAGATACACCTGGCGATTCTAAATTATTTGAAAATGGTTCGTTGCTTGACGATTTAATGCAATATGTGTATTCTGGACATAAATGTAAATTATTATTAATAGGAGATACCGCACAGTTACCGCCGGTAAAATTAGATTTAAGTCCGGCGTTAGACGAGAATACTCTGAGTCTTAACTATAATAAAGACGTCACAAAAATGGAACTTGATGAAGTGATGCGTCAAGGTCAAGATTCTGGAATCTTAGAAAATGCTACCGAAATTAGAGAAGTTATTGCCAGTAATTTTTTCGAAAGCTTTAAATTCAATCTTAAAGGGTTTAAAGATATTGTTAGGCTAACGGATGGCTACGAGATATTAGACGCTATAAACGATGCGTATAGTACCTTAGGTAATGAAGAGATGGCAATTATTGTGCGCAGTAATAAACGTGCCAATTTATACAATCAGCAAATACGAAGTCGGATTTTATTTAATGAAAATGAATTGTCGTCTGGTGATTATTTAATGGTAGTAAAAAACAATTACTTTTGGTTAAAACCCACAACCGAAGCAGGATTTATTGCCAATGGTGATATTATTGAAGTACTAGAAATTTTTAGTATTAAAGAACTCTATGGTTTTCGTTTTGCAGAAGTAAAAGTGAGAATGGTCGATTACCCCAACATGCAACCCTTTGAGACCGTATTATTATTAGATACTATAGATGCCGAAACACCGTCGTTACCTTACGAAGATTCTAACCGTCTATACCAAGAAGTCCAAAAAGACTACGAAGATGAGAGTAGCAAATATAAAAAATTTCTAAAAATTAAAGGTAATCCTCATTTTAATGCATTGCAGGTAAAGTTTTCTTATGCCATTACCTGCCATAAATCTCAAGGTGGACAATGGAATACAGTATTTGTAGAGCAGCCTTATTTACCAAACGGAATCGATAAAGATTATATGAGATGGTTGTATACTGCTGTAACGCGTGCAAAGGATAAACTGTATTTAATAGGTTTTAAAGATGATTTTTTTGTGGAAGATTAGATAAAACTATCTAATCTTAAATTTATAAATAGAGTAAATCGAAAGTGAAACCACTTTAAATGGCACCTATTTTAAATGCTGTATCGTAATAATAATAGAAATTATTAGTACGAATAGTTACTTTTTTTTATAAAGTAATGCTGTTTTAATTAATTTGTATACATTTGCGACAGAAATAGAAATACAATGAACAATTTATCTATCATTCCTTCAATTATTATTGCAATTGTGATTATCACATCTGCAACGGGAAGCTTATAGAATAAATTTAAAACTATATTTAAAAGCCTCCTGATTTTTCAGGAGGCTTTTTTTATATCATAAAACGAAATGACAACACAAACGAACATAATTATTATCAGCATTATTATTCGCTCTATCGAGTGAGTCAGGCTGGTATATCCAATTTTAAGCCTTTCTCATTCATTTGAGGAAGGCTTTTTTTATTTTATATCAAATTACATTATGAAAACAAATACAAATACAAACATAATTATTATCAGCATTATTATTCGCTCTATCGAGTGAGTCAGGCTGGTATATCCAATTTCAAGCCTTTCTCATTCATTTGAGAAAGGCTTTTTTTTTTACAATAAAATCATAATTCTATAAAAACTAAACCATGTACTACGACAACAACACAGTTATTTATTTAGACGGAAAATTCGTTAAAGCCAAAGAAACAGTAACAGATTTATACAGCCAAACTATGCACTATGGCTATGGTGTCTTTGAGGGCATTCGAGCGTATGCTTCAGAAAATGGTACGCGCGTTTTTAAAGTAAAAGAACATTATAAACGCTTGAAAAAATCAGCTGAACTCATCAATATCCCCTTTAATTATGAGGTTGATGAATTAGTAGATGCTACGTACGCCCTTTTAGAAAAAAACAACCTGCAAGATGCTTATGTGCGCCCGTTAGTTTTTTGCGACCCTAATATGAGTCTCTCTAGACCCAATACTGTTTCCGTAATGATCTGTGCTTGGGAATGGGGTGCATATTTAGGCGATAAACAATTGCGTTTAACTCTTTCTTCCTTCTGTCGTCCGCATCCACGATCCATAAAAATTGAAGCCAAAGTATGCGGACATTATGTTAATTCCATATTGGCCACCAACGAAGCAAAAGACAATGGTTACGATGAAGCTTTGCTTTTGGATAGCGATGGTTATTTGGCAGAAGGTCCTGGCGCTAATCTGTTTTTTGAAAAAGATGGTGTGCTATTTACACCTCAATTAGGAAACATTCTTCCCGGTATTACACGAGCAACAGTGATAGAATTGGCAGAAGAACTCGGTATCGAATTAAGGTTAGGTCGTTTTAAACCGGAAGTATTAGACAGTGCAGATAGTGCTTTTTACTGCGGTACTGCAGCAGAAGTTATTGGAATTGAATCTATAGATAATAAAAAATTTAATAAAAACTGGAACGATTCATTAGGTAGAAAATTACAACAGGCCTATATAAAATTGGTAAGAGAGTCAGAACAAATAATAAACACAACATATTAATGAAAACACTAAATAAATACAGTAAAACTATAACACAAGACGAAACCCAGCCTGCAGCTCAAGCAATGCTTTATGGCATCGGTTTAACCGAAGATGATTTACAAAAAGCTCAAGTAGGTATTGTAAGTACGGGCTATGAAGGCAATACCTGTAATATGCATCTAAACGATTTGGCAAAAGAAGTTAAAACAGGTGTGCAAAATGAAAATTTAGTAGGTTTAATATTTAATACCA
>JAGPVI010000219.1 GCA_018067115.1 Bizionia sp.
TCGAATAATTCGTTTTCTGCAGCATCACTACCACTACCTCCCTCTGTAGCGACCACGTTAGCCAACCCACTTTTACTAGACCATCTCCAGTTATCGGCCAACTCACGATCTCCCCAAATGCGTAGAAATTCGTTCTTACCATAAGCAACAGTTTGGTCGTTATAGAAATAAAAACTAGAACTTTTACCGCCACTTTTTCCAATTTTAGCAAAAGAACTACCCCCTTGAGTATTACCGGCATCATTAACTGCTAAGCCTTTTTTCTGTTCTAGAATCGCTTGTTTTTCGGCTTCTGCCTCTGCTTTTAATTTTAAAGTAGCTGTATATTCTTGAAAATAAAGTAGCCTCTCCGCTTTAGGTAGCGCTACGAGATTTAAAATACTGTCGTTTACCTCGGCAATGCCCTCATAATAAATAACATCGTCTAAGTTTTCTCTCTTCCTTTTTATAATTCTAAATGGCTTACTATTTTCTACCATATTAGTCATAGTACTATCGTAATAAGCACCTGCATCTTTATAAAGATTAGCATCGAAACTCATATCTCCTAATGTTTCGTAATTGGTAGCTACCAAAATTTTATCTAATGAGTTTTCTCGCAGTGATTTGTTATAATACACTTGCGCTAAAGAGTCGTTACCAACGGTTAGGTAGTATTGCGCTTTTTGATGAAAAATGTGATCTAAAAAAGGTCTGTTTTCACGATCTTCTTCAAGGTTAGACAACAACTCTGTAAAAACCAGTTTATCGCCAGACGAATAATTAAAGTTTTTAGCCTTCTCTAAATGCGCATTAATAAGGTATTTTCTTGGGATTTTCCGATTCAAATTAATCACTTTATCGAATGCTAAATTAGCGCTATCGCTTTTATTTAGCGCATTATAAAGCTGACCTTTTATGAAGAAATACCGTCCTTTTTCGTTGTCTTTTTGGGTAGATTTAGCCGCAACCGCCATTTGCGTTAACGCGCTATCTAGGTATTTAGTGTTAATATAAGCTTGCGCAAGTATTGAAGTGGCATCTGCTAAATCTTGACCCTCCAATTCCTCTTGTTCTAATAAGAGTTTTAAATTTATAATTGCTAACTCACTATTATCTAAGCGCATGTTGGTTTTTTCTCTCCAAACTTTAGCTTGATTAATTTTATCGCTGGCAGGATATTTATATAAAATGTAGTTGAAAGCTTCTAAAGCTGGAATAAATCGCTGATCGAAGTAACGCGATTTCCCTAATAGTAAGTAGGCCTCATCCATTTGCGGGTTTTTCTCTTTCCCCTGAATGTTCATACTGTGCTTTTGTATTGCTTTTACCGCTTTTTCTTCGGCTTTGGTAAACTCGGTATTATTAGATTGCCCAGGCATTACTACCTCCTCTTCAATTTGCATTCGCTCTACAGGAAGAATAGTCCAATAGTTATCGCGATACGTAGTATTTAAACTATTCCGACCTTGCTCTAAGGCCTCATATCCATTAAACAAGGTGTTATATTCGGCAGTGACCGCATGAAAATTTCTATTAATAAAACTGTCTTTTTTACGAGAGCAGCCTACTAATATTAAAGTAACAATTACTGCAGATAATATGGGTTTTAAAGCTATTTTCAAGAGTGCTATATTTTTATCTATTACATAACTAAGAACTTGCGAAAAAATTATGTTCTTAATACATAAGCACGTAAAAATAAGCAACTTTTTGAGTTTTCGCCAAAAAATGCCAAAAATGTGTGTTTTATGTTATGTTTTTTATTCTAAGTCAGCCATTTTCTCTGTGCTTGCTAGTCCAGAAAAATGCGCTTCCAACTCTTTTAAAGTAGCAGGGCTTGTTTCTAAATCTTTTATAACCTCTCCTTTTTCGAGTACTACAATGCGCTCACAAACATCGGTAACGTGCATTAAATCATGACTAGAGATTAAAACGGTCACCCCTTTTGTTTTGGCTAATTCTTTAATAATTTGTTTTAGCCTAATTTGCGTTGTGGGATCTAAATTTGCAAAAGGCTCATCTAAAATAATGACTTCAGGATTCCCTATTAAAGCGGCTACAATTCCTGCTTTTTTCTGATTTCCTTTACTTAAGTCTCTTAAATATTTTTTCTGTTTTAAAATCTCTCCATTAAAAAAATCTTCAAATTGAGACAGTAGTTCATCAACATCGGCTCTAGACTGATGACGCAAATCGCCAATAAAATAAAAATATTCTTCGGCAGTGAGGTACCCTATTAAAAAGCTTTCGTCTATAAACGACGATGTAAACGGTTTCCAATCTTCGCTTTCGTGCACCAACACGCCGTTATTTTCTATATAGCCAGAAGACGGCTGAATTAAATCTAACAGCAAACTGAAATATGTTGTTTTACCGGCGCCATTGTTTCCTACCAACCCAAAACTTTGCCCTTTAGGGATCTCGATCTGTTCGATATTTAACACGGTAACGTCGTTATACTTCTTGGTTAAATTGACTGTTTTTATCATAATTATTTAATTGAAATGAATTATTGTTTTTCTGAAAAAGCGGCTATCGTTTTATACTTACCTTTTTGATAGACTTGTTCTATAAGTTTAAAGATATAAGGCTTTAAAGCAATTCCTAAGACACCCACTAGCGCTAGTGCGATAAGTCCCGCGTTAAAATTAATTAACTTATAAGGCACATAAAAAATTAACATGGGCAACAAGAATTTTGGTAATGCAATAAGCAGTTGCGTTGGGTTAAACCCGTTGGTATTACTAAAGGCTTTTGCTTTTACGTTAAGCTCTATAGGCACGCGGTTTAATGCGCCGCCAAATAAGGTTAAAAACGAATTTAATCCAATATTAAAAACCGCTCCCGCAGCAATCATCCCGAAAATATCCCAGCCAAAATAAATGTATGGCGTGCTTAAAATAAAAGAAAATAATACCGCCACAACCATTAAATACCACTTGGACTCTAAATAGGTTTTATACGGAATATTCTGACTCATTAACAGCTTGTAATATTCGCTATCCCATGACGGCACGTGTTGCCCAAACGTCATTAAAAAGCCACCAGTTATAAACATGGATGCAAAGGCTAAAATCGCCGGCATTTCGCGATACGTTTCTTGCGTATAAAAAACTAATCCGTAAAATAAAAACATAAAAGACATCATCATTACTTGGCGTGGTCTTACGTTTCTTACTATTAATTTAATATCATTTTTTAAAAAGGGAGCAACAGCCCCAAAACGGTTTAGCCATGACAAATCGCTACTATTAACCTCTTTCACCTTTTTAGAAATAGCATCGTCTAAATAAAATCCTTTTTTTATAAACTGAAACGTTGCTTTAAATAAGGCTACCAAAACCAAAACTGGCAGCACTACCAAATAGGGGTGGGCATACATATAATTAAAAGCATAGCCAACAGGCTCAGAGATTTTATAAATAGCATAATATTCTAAAACTCCAAGGACCGCAACAAGAGCTAAAACAACATAAAAGACCAGATTGTTTTTATTGACTAGAAAGTTTAAGAAATTTATAGACAATGTGATAGCAACAAAACTGACAAACCAAGACAGTACTTGAAGAACAGGATAGCCTTGAAACACTAAAACGGTGGTAAACGGCACGACTATAAACAATGGTAAAATATTAAAAAACGACAGACTTGTTTTTCCTAACAGGTAGTAGATTACCGTATTTCGTTTTACGGGAATACTCATTAATGGTTTAACATTCATTACCGGTAATTGCTGCATAAAATACCTAAGCATAAAATCGAAAAGAAACCAATAGAGCAGGTAACTATTAACCGTGGTCATAGGGTCTATTTCAGGCAACGTTTTTTTAAGAATAAAATATAGTGCTCCGCCAAAAAGCAATGCCATACCAGCAAAGTATAGCACGGCAAGTGCCATTACAATTTTAATAGCGATTCCTTTTTTAAAATACGATGAACGAGAAAATTGTTTCCATTCGAAACTTAAAAAGCGTTTAATCATTGGTTTTGGGTTTGCATTATATTATAGTTAGTGGTTTTTTTCAGTTATTTGTTACATCTTAAACCATTTTATATTCTGGGTAAACGTCATTTAATAATTTCTCTGCCTCTGCAGGCAGAACATTCAAAGATATATAAGAATAAATTGCGGCAAGTGTAAAAAATAAGGCAAAACCGATAGATGACCAGGAGACAATACCAACAGATTCAATTATTTCTGATGACGGTCGTATATGAATTAATAAAAATAATACGTTCATAGCTACAGCGTTAAAAATAAGGTCTTCTAACAACCAAACCCGCCCTGTTTTTATTCTTTTTAGTTTTAATCTTCGTTTTAACTCTATAAATTTAACGAGGCTATAAACAATAACACCTCCTGTAACTCCATAAATAAAATAACTGCCATACTCAGAGCTAAAACACATCAAAAAAACGAAAAAGATAACTATGGTTATACTGATTTTAGGCAAAGCAAACCACTCTTTTCCAAAGTCCCATAATATTTTAGCATACCGTTTATTCATCGCTTTTAGTTTATTATCTACAACATCCATAAAACCAAAAACCCCAAATTTTTTAAAGGCTAAATTTCGGGCTTCCATAAAACTTAAATTAGGATTTTCTTCCCAAAGCGATTCAATATCGTTAGCTAAATGGTCTACAAGTTCTATTTGTAAATCATAGTGCTCAACGTAATGCTGCCTAGTAAACAAGTAAAGAGATTCTATTTGTAATTCTGTAATTTTCATAGTTTAGCTATACTACTTATTCTATATTAAAATTGGGAGAAATTAATAACTGCATCGTTTTAATATAGTCCTCTAATTCTTGCAATTTATTTACTGATTCTTTACTTCCGGTTTCGGTTAATTTATAATATTTACGAAATCTATTCTCGACTTTAACAACCTCAACTTCCAATAATCCTTCAGCCTCCAGTTTATGTAATGCAGGATACAAAGCTCCTTCAGTAATATTTAATTCGCCTTGCGTAAGCAATTTTACTTTTTGCGTGATTGCGTACCCGTACATTTTTTCTTGCTCGGATAAAAGCTTCAATATAATTGTAGCAAGACTTCCTTTATATAATTTTGAATTCCCCATAACATCATAAATATATACATAATTATCTTAGGCATAAAGTTGAGATGTATTTTTTTTCAAAATTTAAAGTGTAAACCAAAAGGGCTTCACTATTTTTGTATTAAAATAATAACTATGTCGCAATTTCATAACCTTTCAATAAAAAACATACACAGAGAGACCGCGCACTGTGTTACTTTAAGCTTTTCGATCCCGGAGGCTTTAAAAGATACCTTTTCGTTTACTGCTGGACAATACATTACTTTAAAGACTACAATTAACGGAAAAGAAGTGAGAAGAGATTACTCGATGTGTTCGTCTCCAAAAAGTGGCGAGATTAAAGTAGCGGTTAAAAAAGTTAAAGACGGTACGTTCTCTGCCTATGCCAATAGCACTTTAAAAGTTGGTGACACGCTAGATGTTGCACCTCCAAAGGGACGTTTCAATTTTAAGCCAAACGATAAAATAACTAAAAACATTGCTTTATTTGCTGCTGGAAGTGGGATTACTCCTATTTTAAGTATTATAAAATGTGCTTTAGAAGAAGAAGTACACAGTAAAGTTATTTTGGTATACGGTAATAAAACAACTGAAGACACTATATTTCTCCAAGAATTATTAGACTTACATCACCACAATAAAAACCGATTCGATATGCAACTTGTCTTTAGTCAAGCTGATGAGGACGATGCTATTTTTGGTCGTATTGAAAAAAGCACGGTCAACTACGTGATGAAAAACAAGCATAAAAATATTGATGTTGATGCTTACTACTTATGTGGACCGGAAGCGATGATACATACAGTAAAAGACGTATTGACAGAGCACAATACTCCTAGCGATCGTATTCATTACGAATTATTCAAGGCTGCGAAACCTACAGATATAGCGCCTTCTAATAAAGCAGGCGATGGAAACTCTACAATTAGAGTTATTGTAGACGACGAAGAAGCAACCTTTATCATGCCACAAAAGCAGACTATTCTTGAAGCGGCTTTAGATAACGATCTAGATGCTCCCTATTCATGTCAAGGTGGTATTTGTAGCAGTTGTATTGCGAGAGTGACAGAAGGAAAAGCAACGATGCAAAAAAATAATATTTTAACAGATAACGAAGTTGCCGAGGGTTTAATTTTAACCTGCCAAGCGCACCCGGAAACAGAAACGTTAACCGTGGATTATGACGATGTATAATACTCGTTTTAGTAAGTAGACTTATTACTCCTATAAAAAGAAAAAGCTCCGTAAATTACGGAGCTTTTTTTATAACAAAGACTGTATTTTGTCTACAACCTCTTTTGGAGAAATACTTCTCGCTGCTTTTTCGTAATTTTCTGGATACTTATTACCATAAATAGACGTTGGAATTAGCGGATATTCTTCTCGATTTGCCAATAAACTATTGCTTGAGGGCTGATTAAACGGAGAAAAACCTGCATAGGGATGGGTAACATTCCAAATCGTCACGACCTTTTTTCCTAGCATTGCGGCGATATGTGCATTACCAGAATCCATAGCCAACATCACATCAAGGTTAGATATAACGTCTAACTCTTCTGAAAAAGACAGTTTCCCTGCAACATTAATAACATTACTTGAATGACTTTCAATAGCATTTAAAATGGCTACCTCTTCTTTACCTCCTCCAAATAGTAAAACGGTATACTTACTAGAAAGCCCCTTAATAACGTCTTCCATTAAATCGATAGGATACATTTTAGACTCATATTGTGCAAAAGGTGCAATCCCGATCCATTTATTGGTATTGTTCCCAATTAGTGCCAAGGCATTTTCACTTAAATCTTTAGGCTCTGAAAAAGAAGACTGGCTTAAGTCTAAATGAAACCCCAAGTTCCTAAACACATCAGCATAACGCTCGTGTGTTGTTTTAAGCTGCTTAACAGCGGTGCCTTTAACAAGTGCTTGCTTTTCCTTTCGGCCTTTATCAATTTGCTTAAACGGAAGCTCTTTTAGAAACCATTTTAATAACTTACTGCGTAATACATTATGCAAATCGGCTACCGCATCAATATCTAACGTTTTTAACTCTTTAGCTAAAGCGTACATTCCCAACACCCCTTTATGCTCTCCTTTTAAATTAGGCGAGACTATAGTTACCCGCTCTAGATCATTAAAAAAAGGCTTGAAAAACGATCGTGTTAATACAGTAAGTTTCACCTGCGGGTGTTGCTCGGTAAACGCACGCAAAACTGGCACAGCCATTGCGACGTCTCCCATAGCAGAGAGTCTAATTACTAAAATATGTTTTGGTTGTTTAGACATCTCGTGTAAACTAGTATTTATAATACTTTTATTTCTGCCCTCTTAAAACAGGGTTTAATTCGTCGTCGTTGTACATTTTCATTTGTTTGTACACCTTCATATATTTATCTCCAGATTCAATATCTTGTAACAAATCATCGATTGCTGTACTTAAATCTACACGTTGTTCTAATAACACGTTTAATTTAGTTTGGCATGCTGTTATATGACTTTCAGAAGCATCTTTACGCTCCACTTCTTCATTCATATGATAAATTTTTAAGGCTAATATAGATAATCTATCGATTGCCCACGCCGGACTTTCAGAGTTGATTTTAGCTGAGTCCTTAGGTGTTATATTCGAAAATTTCTTTAAAAAATAGCCGTCAATATACTCCACCATATCTGTTCTATCTTGGTTAGATGCATCAATTTTACGTTTCAAAGTTAATGCTGCAACCGGATCGATTTGTGGGTCTCTAATAATATCTTCATAATGCCATTGTACGGTATCAATCCAACATTTTCTATATAGTAAATGCTCTATTAATTGATCTTTTTCATCGTATATATTAGTAAACGGTTGGTCTACTGTATTTACAACGTGGTAGGTATTAATCACGTCTTGAAGTATTGAATTTGCTTTGCTTGTAAAGTTCATTGTTGCATTATTTTGAATACAAATCTAAGCAAATAAAATAAGATTACAGAGTTTAGCCGGTATCTAGCTATTCTAAATTTAGTGATCATTTTCGTTAATTTAAGGAATAGTGAATGGTTATAATAGTGGCGGACTTGACAATTTTATAGTTATTAGAATTACATTTCGTTTATTCTTTACACTTTTCACATTAAGACTATATCATTAGAAATACCTAACTTTGCGCACTCTTAAACCCATTTTTTTATGACCGTTCACAATATTGCTTTACAAAATTCTGTACTTAATACCTTTATTTCGGAATTACGAGATGTAACCGTTCAAAAGGACAGTATGCGGTTTAGAAGAAATATAGAACGTATTGGGGAGATTTTAGGCTATGAAATGAGTAAAACTTTTCAGTTTAAAAACCAAACTATTACGACACCTTTAGGCGAATCGACTATGTCACTTATAGATAATGACATTGTATTATGCTCTATTTTAAGAGCAGGTGTACCGCTACACAACGGTTTATTAAATTATTTTGACACCGCCGAAAATGCTTTTATTTCAGCATATCGTCATCATTTAAAAGAGCCAGAATCTTTCGAAATTATAGTCGAATATTTAGCTTGTCCGGACTTGGAAGGGAAAACGCTTATTTTAGCAGACCCTATGGTTGCAACTGGCCAATCGTTACTCGCTACTTTTGAAGCCTTAAAACCCTTTGGAACTCCTAAACACATTCATTTAGCCGCTGTAATTGGTGCTCAAGAAGGTATTGATTTTGTAATGGAACACTTCCCTAAAGACACCCATTTATGGATTTCGGCAGTAGATCCTGCTTTAGATAGCAAGGGCTATATTGTTCCTGGGTTAGGAGATGCTGGGGATTTAGCTTTTGGTAAAAAACTACAGCACTAACAGTACAAAAGGGATCACAAAAAGGACGATTACAAATAAGTCCTTAAACCACTTATCTTCGATGGTTTCAATGTAGTTGGTAATAATAACGGATAGTGGTGCGAATAAAAACACAAACTCGCTTCCGTTTTTATTGGGCGCTATAATTAAAATAGCAGAGGCTACCATACAACTTACAAAAATCACTTTGTATGTTGGCTTATACGTTCCTGTTTTTGTTTTTAAATCTTTTAAATAAAAAATAGACGACCATAAGCCAAACGATAATAGCACGGTAATGGCAACTATAAATTGAACAGAATTATAATGGCTTAAATCGAAATCTACCTGCGGCGTTATATTTAAATACCCTAAATAAGTGTCATTAAACATCACTGAAGCACCAATTGCAACTACAATAACCGCAAAAACTCCTAAAAACGGGACAAACCAGCTTTTTAAACGTTGCTCCGCAAAAAAGAATAAAGCCAAAAGTATCACTATAAAAAAGAGTATCGCCCAGAAGTAAATTAGGCTCGCTAAAGCGATTAAAACACCTGCATCAAAAAGCTTTTTTATCACTTCCTTTTGCGATCTAATACTTACAATTCTTCGTAACGCAAATAAGATTAAAAGATTCGATAATAACACTTCTTGATTTGTAAACACCTGAGGCACTAGTAGTAAAAACAAACTATATAGGAGTATTTCGTAATTACTTTTTCTAGTCAACGCGTTTTTGGTGACTATAAAATCGACGACCAAAATAGACAAATAAGACACACCAAAAACCAGTGATAATTTCACTATACGCTCAAGCGTAAAGCCTCCCGATTCGTACTTAAAAACAGCAGTTAATAAAGCTACAAATGATATAAAAAATACAATTAAGAAATTAATTGGTTTTGATTTACTAAAAAAACTTGTAATCATAAGCAGTTTTTGTATTTTTGCTCTTTAAATATAAGACAGATGAAAGATTTATTTTATGCCATTCAGGATTTTTTTGTAAATGTAGCACTGGCTCCTTTAGATGCTTTAGCAACATTAGAATTAGATAATTGGTGGGCAGCCAATTTATTTTCTTGGATCTTTATACTTATCGCAATGGTAGCGTTTGTATACTGGATGCTTCAATTGAAAAAACACAGTGATAACAACGAAGAAGATAAATCAGTATCTTCTCACTCCTTTTTATAATTTAAAGCTATAGGTTTCTTATAAATCGAAACCTATATCTTTACGATAATTCATCTTATCAAAATGTAGTTTATCTATATTTTGGTAAGATTTTTTTATGGCCTCTTGGTACGTCTTCCCAAAGCTTGTAATAGCCATTACTCGTCCACCAGAAGTTACCACTTTTCCATCCTTTACATTCGCACCCGCGTGAAAAACTAAAGAGCCTTCTATATTTTCTAATCCTGTAATTTCTTTTCCTTTTTCGTAAGCTTCAGGATACCCTCCAGACACTAACATTACTGTTGTTGCTGCTCTATCGTCTATTTCTATAGTAATTTCATTTAGTGTTTGGTTAGCAACTGCTTGAAACACTTCTACTAAATCATTTTTTAAACGCGGTAAAACAACTTCTGTTTCTGGGTCCCCTAAACGTACGTTATATTCTATTACAAACGGGTCGTTCCCTACTTTTATTAAACCAATAAAAACAAAGCCTTTATACGGTAAATTATCTTTTTGAAGTCCGTTAATGGTTGGTATTACAACACGTTCTTGAATTTTAGACATAAACTCGTTATCGGCAAATGGCACTGGAGAAACAGCTCCCATTCCACCTGTATTTAACCCTGTATCGCCTTCTCCAATACGTTTATAGTCTTTTGCTGTTGGTAAAATTTTATAGTTTTTACCGTCTGTTAGTACAAAACAACTTAATTCTATACCATCTAGAAATTCTTCAATAACCACTTTAGTACTTGCTGATCCAAATTTAGCATCTACAAGCATGGCTCTTAGTTCGGTCTTAGCCTCTTCTAGATCATTTAAAATTAGCACACCTTTTCCAGCTGCTAGTCCGTCTGCTTTTAAAACATAAGGTGGTTTAAGTGTTTCTAAAAAATTGCAACCCGCCTCAACGGTATTGGCATCAAAACTCTCGTAAGCTGCGGTTGGAATATTGTGTCTAAATAAAAACTTTTTAGCAAACTCTTTACTTCCTTCTAGTTCGGCTGCTGCTTTTTGTGGTCCAATAACCGCCACATCTTTTAGTTGCTTATCCGCCAAAAAGAAATCATGCACGCCTAAAACTAGAGGATCTTCCGGTCCCACAATAACCATTTTAATATCATTTTTAAGTACGACCTCTTTAATAGCCTCAAAATCGGTAACCGAAAGTGGCACGTTAGTCGCAATTTCCGAAGTCCCAGAATTTCCAGGGGCTACAAATAAATTTTTACACGATGGGCTCTGTGCAATTTTCCAAGCAATAGTGTGCTCTCTTCCGCCAGAACCAAGAATTAAAATGTTCATAGTTGTTGTTGTTTCCGCAAAAATAATTATTTACTTTACAAAAACATATTTATCCGTTTTTCTTTTGAATTTATTTAACCTCTCTTTACGATTTAAAGGTTTCCCTATTAGCAAGGCGCACTCCGATTTTATAGCTATTTCTGCTATCACTTCCGCGGAATACCCTCTCCATATCGAAAACCAGCGCCAAGAGATAGTAGAGTATCACTTAAAACACAATTCTTTTTATCGCGGTTTAACAGAAGGTGTAAATACTAATGATTGGAATTCACTACCCATTCTAACAAAAAAAGATTTACAACAACCGTTGCAACAGCGTTTATCGGATGGTTTTACGGTAAGGAATTGCCATATTCACAAAACCTCTGGTTCCTCTGGGACACCTTTTATTTTTGCTAAAGACAACTACTGCCACGCATTAACGTGGGCTGGGTTTATAGATCGGTATAGCCAGTTTAATATCGACCTCAACCACTCGAAACAAGCCCGATTTTATGGTATTCCTTTAGATACTAAAGGCTATTATAAAGAGCGCTTAAAAGACGCGCTTAGTAACAGGTTTCGGTTTTCGGTGTTTGATTTAAGCGATTCGGAGTTCAAAAAAAACGTGAGCATATTTTCTAACAGGCCTTTCGATTATATTAATGGTTATACCAGCGCTATTGTTCAATTCGCTAAATACTTAAAACGCGAACAGATTATATTAAAATCTGTTTGCCCCACTTTAAAAGCCTGTATTGTAACGTCTGAAATGCTTTTTAAAGACGACAAAAAGCTTTTAGAACAGTATTTGGGAGTCCCCATTATAAACGAATATGGCGCTGCCGAATTAGGCTTGATTGCGTTCCAAGACTCGAATAACCAATGGCGTGTAAACAGTGAGGATTTATATATTGAAATCCTCGATGATGAGAACAGCGTATTGCCCTACGGCGAGACCGGACGTATTGTAATAACATCGCTATATAACAAAGCGCATCCTTTTATTCGTTACGACATTGGTGATTTGGGTACGCTTTCAAAGTCAAGCACTGTAAAGGCACCACTATTAGAAACTCTTATTGGAAGAACAAGCGATATCGCAACGCTACCCAGCGGAAAAACAGCGGCAGGACTCACCTTTTATTATATTACCAAAACGATTATTGAGGATACTTCAAATGTAAAGGAGTTTATTATTGAGCAATTAGAATTAAACACTTTTAAGATTAGCTACGTGAGCACACATAGTCTTTCCGATTTTGAAAAACTACAAATTCAAAAAGCATTCGACACTTATTTAGAACCCGAGCTCCACGTGTTATATCAACAAAAGCAGACTTTAAAACGTGCTGTAAGCGGCAAGTTAAAGCAGTTTGTTTCTTATTTATAAGTTTTTAAAAAAGTGAGTAGGGTTTAATCAAAAGCAGCTGGTTCAAATTATAAAAAACTAGAAGGGTTATCTATGCTAATACTTTTCGATACATCGCTCCTACGTCACGCCACTCGAAGTGACGAACATTTCCCTATCTGTTAGACTTCCTTATTCTGCTTAGACTTAATAAAGAAATGCTCGCATAGAAATACTATCATTTTTAAAATAGAAGCAGGTATAGAATAGCCTAATCCTTTTTTGAACACCCAATAATTATATTTAATTAATCGCCATTTGTTTGCTGAAATAGACGCCTCACGAATGCGATAATAAGCCAAAGACTCATTTATACTTAAAGCAGGTTTCCCCGAGCGCCCTAGGGCGTTTAACCACAGCAACCAATCTTGACGTTTTCGTAAAAGCGGCATATAGACTTTTCCTAGAGATTTTGCGTTGTACATCCCGGTGAGGTTACCAATATAATTGCTTTTTAAAAGCTTATTATAACTCAGGCTAGGTAATGCCTCCACTTTTATGTTTAACGCCTTGCTGTCTTCGTTAATAAGTTCGTAACTACTAAAACAGATATCTGTATTGTGTGTGCTTATAAACTGAACTTGTTTCTCTAATTTTTCGGGTTTCCAAAGGTCGTCAGCATCTAAAAATGCAATAAAGTCTCCTTGAGCCACTTGAATCCCTCTATTTCTTGAGTGCCCAGCGCCAAGGTTCGTTTCATTTTTTAGCAGAAAAATATTGGCGTATTTAGCAACAAAATCACTTGCAATACTGTAGGTGCCATCGGTTGAAGCGTCGTCTATTAACACCAATTCCCAATGTTTGTAGGTTTGGTTTAAGACACTATTTATAGTTTCGGTTATAAAAGCTTCCGAATTATAGAGTGGCGTAATAATAGAAACTAGTGCTTTCAAATTATTTTAATAAGCTTCGTCTTGCCCTTTAAACATATTAATTATTGTTTGAAAAATAATTTTAACATCTAGTAACAGTGACCAATTTTCGATATAAAAGATATCGTATTTAATTCGGTTTATAATGTCTTCATCGGTTTTAATTTCCCCGCGATAGCCCTTTATTTGCGCCAATCCGGTGATTCCTGGTCGTACATTATGCCTGAAAATAAAATTATATTTATCAATCTTCTTAGAGTAATCTTCGGTGTAAGACAGCATGTGCGGTCTTGGACCTACCACCGACATATCATTTTTAAAAACATTTAGAAATTGCGGCAGCTCGTCGATACTGGATTTACGTAAAAACTTTCCAATATTAGTTACACGGTTATCGTTTTCTGTAACGTAAGTACCTTTAATTTCTGTTGTAGTTCGTAATGACCTAAACTTGTAACATGTAAATTCCTTATAGTTTTTACCATTGCGTTTATGTTTATAAAATAAAGGGCCTTTCGACTCTAATTTAATGAGGACAAACAAAATAGCTGAAACCCAAGATAATATAAAAACTATAACCAGTAGTGAAAACAAAACATCGAATGCCCGCTTTACAAGCTGGTTAAAATCTCTATTTAGCGCTACTTCCTCAATAGACAAAACCGGTAAATAATTATAAAAGTCGGTTTTTAATCGTTTTGAAAACAGCTTTTTTGTACTAGGAACGAATTTGATATTACTGTGATTAATATTCGTGATTTTTACAAAATCATTCACTTGTTTTTCTGTCAAATCATCGATCGCACAATACACCTCATCGACTCCCATATTTCTTTCTAAATACGAAAAACTATCGGCAATGCTTCCTGTATTAGATTTTACGTGGGTATCACTAAACGTCGCTAACACCTTATACCCTAATTGTTTTTGACTTCGGAATAGCGCCTTTAATTCTTGCGCACTATCGTTGTTACCCACAATTACCACACGCCGAAGATTTCCTTTTAAGTAAGTACGAACTGATTTCAGCACGAAATAACTTATTAATTTTACGGCTCCAATTATAGAAAATGATAAAATGATATACTCAAATGTTTCTGAAGCAGGCAGATAAACACTTCTAAACAAGCCCACAAAAGCAAAAATGACAACACTAAACACCAAAAACTGCTTAATAATTAGAGATAGTACGGTAATAACGGAAGTATATCTAAAAACGCGGTAAAAATTTAAAATGGTAGAAGAAAAAATCCAAAAAATAGCAGAATAGATAATAAAAATTACTGCTTTACTTTCAAAATAATGGACAGAAAAGTCTGTAAGCTCGTCACTCTTAAAACTAAAATAATAAAACGCCAAAGCATTAACTATCGATATGTCGAAAATTATAAGAAATGGCCTTAAAAGCCACGAATATCTTCCGCGTTTAAATTCCATAGACTAGCGACTATTAAAACTCGAAAAGTCTTTATGTTCACTTTTATACAGCTCATTCTGACTTAAACTTTTAAAGTAATTAAACGTTGTTTCCATTCCTTCAGTTCTTGAGATTTTAGGTTCCCAATCGAGTAATTCTTTGGCTAACGTAATATCTGGCTGACGTTGTAATGGGTCGTCTACTGGTAATTCTTTATAAATTATTTTCTGAGTAGTCCCGGTAAGCTTTATAATCTCTTCGGCAAAATCTTTAATGGTAATTTCGTGCGGATTCCCAATATTAACGGGATATGAATAATCGCTTAAAAGCAATCTATAAATCCCTTCTACTTGATCGTCTACATAGCAAAACGATCGCGTTTGTAGTCCGTCGCCAAAAATGGTTAAGTCTTCACCACGCAGTGCTTGCCCCATAAAAGCTGGGATTACTCGACCATCGTTTAGTCTCATTCTCGGTCCGTAGGTATTAAATATACGAACGATTCTAGTCTCTAACCCGTGAAACCTATGGTATGCCATAGTTATAGACTCTTGAAAGCGCTTAGCTTCGTCGTACACGCCACGCGGTCCGATGGTATTTACATTACCGTAATACGATTCTGGTTGTGGATGCACTAACGGGTCTCCATACACCTCGGAGGTTGATGCTATTAATATTCTAGCCTCTTTAGCCTTTGCTAAACCTAATAAATTATGAGTTCCTAGTGAACCTACTTTTAAGGTTTGAATAGGGATTTTTAAATAATCGATAGGACTTGCTGGCGAAGCAAAATGTAAAATATAATCTACATCTTCTTCAATTTTAATGTACTCGGTAACGTCGTGTTTTACAAACTGAAACTGTGGATGATTTAACAGGTGTTCGATATTTTTTTTATCGCCTGTAATAAAGTTATCCATTCCAATAACAGCAAACCCTTCGGCTATAAAACGATCACATAAATGAGACCCTAAAAAGCCTGCTGCACCTGTAATTAAAACTGTCTTTTTCTGCATTATCTCCCTATTGATATGTAGGTTATATCTTCATTTTCAACATCTGGAACATCGTAAAGATTTCGTCCGTCAAAAATAACGTGGCCTTTCATTTTAGCCTTCATTCTTTCGAAATTGGGAGTTCTAAAAATGCTCCACTCGGTGCAAATAACTAATGCATCGGCATTCTCTAAAGCGTCGTACATAGCATCGGCATAAACTATTTTATCTCCTAGTTTACGTTTTACGTTGTCCATAGCCTCTGGATCGAAAGCTGTGATATTACACCCTAAATTTAGTAAACTATCTATAACGTCCAAAGCTGGTGCTTCACGAATATCGTCGGTTTCAGGTTTAAAAGCCAAGCCCCACACCGCGATATTTTTTCCTTTAAGATCACCATTAAAATAGTTTTCAATTTTAGGAATAAGCACCACTTTTTGTTTTTTATTCACCTCCAAAACGGCGTCCAAAATTTTAAAATCGTAATTATTATCTTGTCCTGATTTGTGTAATGCTTTTACGTCTTTCGGAAAACACGATCCCCCATAACCAATCCCCGGGAATAAAAAGCGTTTCCCAATTCTTGAATCGGTTCCCATTCCTATTCTCACTTTATCGACATCGGCGCCTACTTTTTCACAAAAGTTAGCGATTTCATTCATAAAGGTAATTTTTGCTGCAAGGAACGCATTAGAAGCATATTTTGTTAATTCCGCCGACTTCTCGTCCATAATAATAATCGGGTTTCCAGAGCGCACATATGGCTTGTAAAGTTTCTCCATTAGTGCAATAGCTCGAGCACTACTTGCACCCACAACGATACGTTCTGGCTTTAAGAAATCGTCTACCGCAAAACCTTCTCTTAAAAATTCTGGATTAGACACGACATCGAAATCTACGGTGGCATGTTTTGCGATGGCTGCTTTTACTTTATCTGACGTTCCTACAGGTACGGTACTTTTATCGACAATTACTTTGTAGTCTTTAATACTTTTTCCGATATCGTCTGCAACACCTAAAATATATTTTAAGTCGGCCGAACCATCTTCATCTTCAGGTGTTGGTAAGGCTAGAAAAATAATATCTCCATGTTCTAAACCTTCCTCTAAACGTGTAGAAAATTTTAATCGGTTTGCTTTTATATTTCTTTCAAATAACACATCAAGATGAGGCTCGTAAATAGGCACTTCACCCTGTTGCATTCTTTTTACTTTATTTTCGTCTATATCTATACAAAGCACGTCGTTACCAGTTTCTGCTAAACATGTTCCGGTTACTAACCCCACGTATCCTGTACCTATTACTGCTATTTTCATTTGTTTACTGTCTTATTATTCTAAACTTTCACTCTTCTGCTAAAGCCTCTATAATTATTTATACATTTAATAGTATTGTTATTAGGTTTCAGTAGTAGCAAATATAAAAGAAACCGTTTAACCTCGTATTACATTATTCAAATATGTTTAATCCAAAGCTTCAAATTCTGAGTTTACACTTTTATACGATTGTAATGTTCTTTTTAACTCTTTTACGACTGCCAAAGCATCGTACATTTCTACTCCTTTTTGAAGGTTTCGAAACGCCCTTACAATTTCTGTCGAACTAACTGTATTGGGTTTGTTAACCACATAAATTTCTGGGTGTTCTGTCGCTTCCAAACTATCATTTTCAGAAAGCAATTCTTCGTGTAACTTTTCTCCTGGACGCAAGCCAATAATTTTAATTTGAACATCTTGAATATTATAACCTGCTTCTTTAATGGTTGCTATAGCAATATCGTAAATAGATTGAGGTTTACCCATTTCGAATACGAGTATTTCACCTGTTTTCGCTAAGGCTAAGCTTTTGGATAGCAGGGACACTACTTTAGAAATGCTAATTAAATATCGCGTGGCTTTCTTATGGGTGATAGTTAAAGGTTTTTTGTTTTTCAATTGCTCTTTAAACAATGGGATTACAGAGCCGTTGGAATCTATAATATTCCCGAAGCGTACGGTTACAAAGCAAGTGGATTCTCGATGCGATTCGCTTAATGTTTTAATATATTTTTCTGCTATTAGTTTGCTTGCGCCCATAACGCTCGACGGATTTACCGCTTTATCTGTAGAAATAAACACAAACTGGTTAACGCCGTATTTTAAAGCGGCATCCGCTAATAATTTTGTACCTAAACTGTTTACTTTAATCCCTTCAACAGGTTGTTTTTCTATTAAAGGAACGTGCTTATAAGCTGCTGTATGAAACAAAATATCGATCTTGTTTTCACTTAATAATTTATTAATAAGCGCCGAATTAGTAATGCTACCAAGAACAAATTGAATAGTTGTAGATTCGGAATTGACAGAATCGATAGTATGTTCTAAATTATAAAGAGGTGTTTCGGCAGCGTCTAAAAGAATTATTTTCTTGGGATTATATGATAAAATAAAATGAGTTAGGGCCGACCCAATCGTCCCTGCTGCACCGGTAATTAAAATACATTTGTTTTTAAACATAGTTACTTCCTTTATACAAATTTAGATAACGCTTCTGCGATGCGCAATAGATCGTTGGGTGTTAAATTTGATCCGGACGGTAAGCAAACACCGCAATTAAACAAATCTTCACATACGGAGCCCCCATAATAGGGGCTGTTTTTAAAAACAGGCTGCAGGTGCAAAGGTTTCCATAATAGTCGAGCTTCAATATTGTGGTTCGACAAGTGATTTATTAGATCTACTGATCTAAAACTAGCGGTTTTATTAATTAGAATACAGCTTAACCAATAATTAGGTTGATAGCTTTCATTTGGAGATTTAAAAACACTAATATTTAGACTCTCTTGGAAGAGTTTTTCGTAAAACTGATGATTCGCTTGCCGCTGAGCAATACGCGTCTCTAAGACTTCCATTTGCCCTTTTCCTATTGCGGCGCACACATTACTAAGTCGGTAATTAAACCCAATATACTGGTGCTGGAAATGAGTTTCTGGCTCTTTCGCTTGTGTAGCATAAAAAAGCGCGCGTTCTTGAAATGCTTTAGTACGACTTACTAGAGCGCCACCCCCGGAGGTTGTTATTATTTTATTTCCATTAAATGAAAGGATTGAAAACTGACCAAAAGTACCACATTTTCTGTTTTTATAGGTAGACCCCAATGCTTCTGCGGCATCTTCAATTACAGGGATGCCGTAGGCTGATGCTACTTTTAAAATGACATCTATCTTTGCGGGCATTCCATAAAGATCGACAAATATAATAGCTTTCGGTTTTTTGTTTTTTTTAATACGGTCTTTAATTGCTGCTTCTAGAACCACAGGGCACATATTCCACGTTTCTAGCTCGCTATCTATAAAAACAGGGGTTGCCCCAAGGTACGTTATGGGGTTTGCCGTTGCACAAAACGTAAAACTTTGGCAGATAACCTCATCGCCATTTGCTACGTTTAAAAGTGTTAAAGCCAAATGAATTGCTGCTGTTCCAGAAGAGAGTGCCGTAGAAAAACTAGACGTATTTAAATACGCGTCTATTGCCGATTCAAATTCTATAAGCTGAGGGCCAACAGGTGCTATCCAATTTTCGTTAAATGCTTGTTTAACGTACTGTTCTTCGGTTTTACCTATATGTGGTGCGGAGAGCCAAATTTTAGAATTCATAATTTTAAAAACGTATTACCAAGGTAATATATATCTTTTTTAAAACTAAGTTCTTCCACATATTTTACATTTAACGATATTTTTTTTGGCCAAATTACTGTCGCGTT
Source organism: Bizionia sp. (assembly GCA_018067115.1). Lineage (GTDB taxonomy): Bacteria > Bacteroidota > Bacteroidia > Flavobacteriales > Flavobacteriaceae > Bizionia. The sequence goes on from JAGPVI010000219.1 coordinate 19,766, forward strand.
ATACTGCTTTGGATCTTGTTGTGTTGCTAAAAGCACTTCTTCATTTCTAAAATATAATGTCGCGGGTCCAGTAATACCCGGGCGTACGCTAAGGATTATTTCTTCTTTACCTTTTAATTTATCGGCAAAACCAGGAATATCTGGCCGCGGCCCTACGCAACTCATCTCTCCTTGAAGTACATTTAATAACTGTGGTAGTTCGTCTAATTTCGAGCGCCTTAAAAACGCACCTATTTTAGAGGTTTTGCCTCCACTATTTATTGTTTTAATCTTGAAAATCGTGAATCTCACTTTATAACGCCCAATTCGCGTTTGTTTAAAAACACCATAAGATTTGGTGTCTATACTCGCTATGATAATTAGCACCACAATACACCACCAGAACAGTATTAATAATAGGGAAGCAGTCACCGCATCTCCTATTCTTTTTATGTATCTGTAAGAAACTTTGTTAGGCATATTTGCGAATAAATTGTTAAACGCATTTTTAATACGCCTTTTCTTCTCCTCTAATTGCGTTTATAGTTGTCTGTATTACAATTTTAAGATCCATTAATAACGACCAATTTTCCACATAGAATATATCAAAACGGACCCGGTTAATAATATCTTTATCAGTTTCAATTTCCCCTCTAAATCCACTTACTTGTGCCAATCCTGTAATTCCCGGTTTCACTAAATGGCGCACCATAAATTTATCTACCTTTTTAGCATACATATTGGTATGACTTATCATATGTGGTCTAGGTCCTGCAACAGACATATCCCCAAGGATTACATTAAAAAACTGAGGCAACTCGTCTATACTCGTTTTCCGCAAAAACCTACCAACCTTGGTAATACGAATATCGTTTTTTGTGGCTTGCTCAATGTTAGCATTTTCATTCACCGTCATAGAACGAAACTTATAACAGTTAAATTCTGAGCGCGTAAAACCGTTTCTAGATTGCTTAAAAAACACAGGCCCTTTGGAGTCTAGTTTTATTAAAATAGCGATAATTGGTGTTAACCACGATAACAAAAAGACAATTACAATTAGCGAAAACACAATATCGAAGACGCGCTTAATTATCATATTTATAGGCTCGTCTAAAGGAATCTCTCGCATAGACAAAACGGGGATAAAGTCGTAATATTCGTATTTCAATTTTTTACTAAAAACCTCCATATGATCTGGAATAAACTTGAGCTCTATAAGGTTATTATCTGCAAAATTAACCAGTCTATTAATTTGATTATTTGAAAGTTCAGAAACTGAAAAGTAGATTTTATCGATTTTATGCTCTGCAATATATTTAAAGCACTCGTCTAATGAAAATCCTTCGGCACGTGAATTAAACTGTTTTCGCACTTCATACCCAAAATCCAACCGATTGTTAAAGATTTTAATAAGCTGATTCATTTTCTTATTTTTTCCAATAACAACAATGACCCTCATATTTCCTTTAAAAATGGCTCTATATTTTAATAGTAAGTAGTGTGTAACGATTTTAAATCCAAAAACTAATACAAAGCACGTGAAAAAATATTGAGTTAAGGCTAGGCGACTCACCTCTGGTTGCGAGAAAAAACCTATAAAAGCGGCTAATACGAGCGCGTAAAAAGCCATTTGAACCATTACCAACCTTACAAGGTTTAACACGCTCATATGACGTTGCACATTATAAAACCCTGTTTTAACAGCTATAAATAACCAGCAAAACAAACAATAAGCCACAAAAAGGTACCATTGCGTAATTTGTAATGGATAGATAGCCATAGCCGCCATAATAATACCAATATCGATACTACCTGCTAATGGTTTTATTAATCCTGAAAAACGATGCTGTTTGTGCTTCACTTATTAAAATTCAAAAATTACAATTCACAATTCACTTTAATTTTCTATAGAAGCAAAGGGGCCATTTGCTAATTTAAAAAATTGCTTGGCGTTACCTCTATTTCCTTATTATATTCACGGAATTACACGACTTAGAATAATTGTATTACAAAAACAACTTAAAGCTTTAATTGCGTCTAATTAAATGTCTATAGCTTGACAAATATAACAAACCATTCGTGATTTTAAGATTCTTTTAACACGACGATAGATTTAAAGGCGCATTAAATAATATTTAGTGTTATAGCCCTTAAAGATTACCAAAACATTATTTCATTTTATATTTCTCCTTAAGTACTAAACCTATAAACTTGCTGTTTCCAACCAAATAACGTTTCCACATTCTTTTTGGCTCTTGAGAGAACCTATAAAACCACTCTAAGCCAGAGTCTTGCATCCATAATGGAGCACGTTTTACTTTACCTGACACGACATCAAAACTTCCGCCAACACCCATAACAAAATTCACTTTATCTAATACATCTTTATTATCGTATAGAAAATTTTCTTTGGTAGGCGAACTAATGGCTACGAATAAAATATTAGCACCACTGTTTACTATTTCTCTAGCTATATCTTGTTCTTCTTCTCTTTTGAAATATCCATTTCTATATCCTGCAATAATATTTGGAGAATAGGCATTAGAATAATTATCTACAACTGCCTTAACAACCTCTTCTTTGGCACCGAAGAAAAAGATTTTATACTTTTTTTTATGGGCGAGTTCAACTATGTTAACCATTAAATCTATGCCAGCTACGCGTTCTTTTAACGGTTTTCCTAGTATTTTTGAAGCCCAAACGACTGCTTGCCCATCGGCATTAATTAAATCACTCTCATTAACACTTTGACGCAATTGTAAATCGGATTGCATAGCCACTATTTTACCTGCATTAACAACAACATGATGAAGCTGCTCCCCCTTACTAATTGCATTATCTACAATAGCCAAAGTTTCATGCATTGTTAAATTATGAATGTGCGTATTAAGTATGTCGATTTTGTTCATTAAAGCTCTTTTAAAAATACTAACAACCCTTTATTTACTCGATTTCTATCGTATAATTTTGCTGTATTAATACCATTTGTTCTAATTTCTGCTTTTTTTTGATTAGACAAATTATAGTACTCCATAATTTTTAGTTCTAAATCATAAAAATCTCGTTTTTTAAACAGAAAACTATTGACGCCATGGTCGATATATCCCATTGGGCCACCAACTTCACCAGCAACAACAGGCGTACCACAAGCCATTGCCTCTAAGCCTACTAAACCCAAACTCTCTTCTTCTCGATAAGTAGGAAAGACAAAAAGACTCATTGAATTATAGACTTCAGCTAAATCTTCTTGTGACATACTAGAAATTATATTGTGGTTTATATTAATTTTATCTAATCTTTCACAAATTTTATTTCTATCTGGCCCCTCTCCAACCATAATAAGTTCTAAATTTTTTATGGAATTATTTTTTACAATATTCTCAATAGCAGTTAATAGTAAATCCCATCCCTTTCCTTGGATAAAATTTGAAACAAAACCGATTAAAAACCTATCATTACTGTCTTTTCTGTTCGGGTAAAACACCGAGGTATCTATCCCTCCTGAAGGATACACATAAACTTTATTGTTATTCACTACGTAACTATTAATTATTTTATGCTTGTAGTAATTTGAAGGGACCACTAAAAAACATTTCTTAATCAAAGCGTTTTGAAAGCAAGATAGGACTTTAGTAAAAGATGACCTGAAGACTAAATCACTACCATGAAAATTCAAGACCATATTTTCACAAAAAAAACGAACAACCCATAGTGATGGAGCCATATGCAAAGGAAAATGCACATAAATAACATCTTTACTTTTAACTTTAAAAACAAGGCTTAAGATTTTAAGATACAATACCAAATAACCCAGAAGTTTGGATAGAACATGTGTGCGTTTGGTTAACACACATTTTTCAATTAAAAACTCATGCTCTACTGCCCTTTCAAAATTTTTGACAAAAATACCATATCTAATATGCTCTTTTGAAGGATACATATTAGATATCAAAAACAACTTATTTTTATTTTTCATCATATATTAAAGGTTTAACCGGGGTATAATAAACGATTAAAAACGCATAAAAGAATGAGAATACCATTACACCTTGACTTCTTCCCATAAATGTTTCCGTCAATGAAAACAAGGTAAATATCACGAAAAAGTGTAGTGCATTTTCTTTTAGCTTTGTTTGTTTAACAAACAGGAAAAGCACATATAAAAAAACAAACAATCCAATAATGCCATTACTAACAAAAAACTCTAAGTACTGGTTATGAGCATTGTAATTTTCTTTCAATGCTAAATCATAACCTCCATTATAATAAGCTCTACGGTATATTAATCTAGAATCGCCACTTCCTACCCCTACAAGCACCTTATCTTTCTCAATAAAAACATTCAAAATTTCTCCCCACCTCCCAAATCTCTCTTCAGTTATTTGTCCTTTTGAATTAAAAATTTTGTCGAATTTTATACTCAAATAATCAAACTTTAAAGATAAGACAACAATTATACTAGCGAGAGCAATTACATATAAAATCGATTTCAAATTTATTTTTTTAATCGCGTATATAATTATAATAGTTAATAATGCAATTACACCTATTCTACTACTTGTCTGGATTAAAAAAAGGAAATAGGGAATTAAAACGACTACTAAAACAATTTTATTTTTTCTAAAGTGTTTAAAACTATTATCAAAAAGCAATGCACTAATAAAAATAACCAATAAAACCGCGAAATAACTAGGGTGCCCATCCAAAGGAATTACCAAATTTTTATCTGTATAAATCCACTCAAAAATATAGGTTGCCTGTTTTAAGGGAT
>JAGPVI010000222.1 GCA_018067115.1 Bizionia sp.
TCATTTATGCGTGTAATTGTTGGTGTAACGTAATAGTTTCAACGGCTTCTTTAACATCGTGAACGCGTAATATATTAGCTCCTTTTTCTAAGGCTATCATATGTAAGGCTGTCGTGCCATTTAAAGCGTGTTCGGGTGTGGTATTGAGCGTTTTGTAGATCATCGATTTTCTTGATATACCTGCAAGCAAAGGTAAGTCGGTAATTTTAAAATCGTCTAGTTTATTTAGTAATTCGAAATTTTGAGTGGTTGTTTTAGCAAATCCGAAGCCTGGATCTAAAATAATATCTTTTATACCCAAAGCCCGGGCAGTTTGCACACGTTCTGAAAAGTAAAATAAGATGTCTTTTAGTAAATTGTCATAATGTGTTTCTTGCTGCATCGTTTGTGGCGTTCCTTTCATATGCATCATAATATAAGGCACATTATAGTCGGCAACCGTTTGCAGCATTTTGGAATCTAAAAAACCCGCAGAGATATCATTTATTATTGCCGCTCCAGCTTCTATAGACTGTTTAGCGACTTCAGCTCTAAATGTATCTACCGATAAAATAATATCTGGGAATTTTTCAACCAATAATTTAATAGCAGGAATAATACGTTGTAGTTCTTCGGCTTCATTAACGGTAGTTGCGTTTGGTTTAGAACTGTAACCTCCAATATCGATAAAAGTAGCGCCGTCAGAAAGCATTTTTTCTACCTGTGTAATACAGTGCGCCTCGCTGTTATAGTTACCGCCATCAAAAAAAGAATCTGGTGTAACGTTAAGGATTCCCATTACTTTTGGAGACGATATGTCTACCAATTTCCCGTTACAATTTAAAGTCATTTATGCTATTATTTATTGTGTTTACTAGGGTTCGGAAAAGTTTAAACCATAAACTTTGAACATTTGAAAAATTTAAGCGAAATTTACACAAAATTCAATTAATTTATGCAAAATACGTCAAAACAATATGATGCTGTAATAAATACGTGTCGTAGCTTGTTTATAAATAAAATGTCTGATTACGGGAGTGCTTGGAGGATTTTAAGATTGCCCTCGCTAACCGATCAAATTTTTATAAAAGCGCAACGCATTAGAGGACTTCAGCAAAACGACGTAAGAAAGGTAGATGAGGGTGAGCACAGTGAGTTTATAGGCATTATAAACTATTGCATAATGGCGTTAATTCAATTAGATAAAGGCGTGGTAGAACAACCCGATTTAACAACCGAGCAAGCAACTAAGTTATACGATGAAAAAGTAGCTTTAACCAAAACGCTAATGCAGAATAAAAATCACGATTATGGCGAGGCGTGGCGCGATATGCGTGTAAGTTCGTTAACCGATTTAATTTTGCAGAAATTATTACGCGTAAAACAAATTGAGGACAATTCAGGAAAAACAATAGTAAGCGAAGGGATAGATGCTAATTATCAAGATATGATTAATTATGCCATTTTTGCTTTAATACACTTAACAAAAGAATAAATTATGAGAATACTAGTAGGTTTTTGTCGCATTTTTGTGGGAATCTTTTTTATCATTTCAGGATTCATTAAATTAAATGACCCTGTAGGATTTGCCTTTAAATTAGAAGAGTATTTTGGGCCAACGGTTTTAGATTTACCATTTTTTATGCCGTATGCTTTAGCAATTTCCATTGTGGTGGTTGTATTTGAAGTGCTTTTAGGTCTCTTTTTAATTATAGGTTACAAGCCTAAATTTACAGTGTGGAGTTTATTATTGATGATCATTTTCTTCACCTTCCTAACGTTTTATTCTGCTTATTTCGATAAGGTAAAAGATTGCGGATGCTTTGGTGATGCTATGGCAATGACACCTTGGGAGAGTTTTACTAAAGATGCTGTTCTATTAGTTTTAATACTTATTGTTTTTGTAGGTGTTAAATACATTAAGCCTTTCTTTAATAATTTTGCAACAACACTAATTGCATTAGTTGGTTTTATTGCGTCTTTAGGTTTTGCTTACCACGTGTTAATGCACTTACCGTCAATAGATTTTAGACCGTACAGATTAGGTGCTAATATTCAGCAAAACATGACTGTTCCCGACAATGCTCCAAAAGCAATTATAGAGTACACCTATGTGTTTAATGTTAACGGAAAAGAAGAAAAACACACCGTTACTGAAGGCTACCCAGAAGTAGATGGCGAATTATTACGCGTGGAAACAAAAACGATTCGAGATGCTTACGAGCCACCAATTCACGATTTCTCGATAGAAAAAGACGGTGTAGATTTTACGGCAGAAATTTTAGAATTAGATAATGTACTTTTAATTGTTGCTTATAATTTAGAAAAAGCGGAAGCTGCAGGTTTAAAAATAATTAAAACAGCAACCGATAAAGCTATTGCAAACGGTTACGATGTAATTGGGTTAACGGCAACGGGACCTAATGAGCAGAGTGTTATTAAAGAAAACTACAAATTAAATTTCGATTTTTATTTCTGTGATGAAACGGCATTAAAAACAATTGTGCGTTCTAACCCAGGTGTTTTAAAATTAGAAAAAGGAACCGTAATTCAGAAATTGCACTTTAACGATATTGATAAATTAGAGTTGCCGGTAGTAGAAAGAGCTCCAGAACCAGAGCCTATTGTAGAATCGCCATTTATTACAGAAGATATAGATAATACCCTCTTTATGTTAAACGGTGAAGAGGTCACTTTAGCAGAACTTGATGCTATAGATGCTGAAACTATTGAGGCCGTAAATGTGATAAAAGATTCGATGCAAATAAAAGCGGTAACCTCAAAGAATTATACGAGCGTTATTCAAGTAACCCTAAAAGAATAAAACATATCGTTGGTATCTTATTTTTTAAATAAAACATTTTATGCACTACTCACTTTATTTGGAGTAGTGACTGTTATTTTCTTTCTATTTAATGTCCTCCCTGGAGACCCAGCACAGATGATGTTGGGTCAAAACGAGGATAGTGAGCAATTGGCTATTGTAAAACAAAAATATGGTTTCGATAAACCTATTAGCACGCAATATTTGTATTATTTAAATGATGTGTCGCCAGTTTCGTTACATTCCAATGCGCCACAAGAATACACATATTTGTCGCCTAATAAATATACGGCCGCAAAGCTATTCACTCTAGGAGACATAACCGCGGTTATAAAACTGCCGTATTTACGAGAATCGTTTACCAAACAAGGAAAAAAAGTAAGTCAGGTGTTAGCCGAAACTCTACCAAATACATTTGTATTAGCGGTTTCTGCCATTATAATAGCGTTGGTATTAGGGGTTTTCTTTGGTGTGATTTCGGCATTATATAAGAATTCGATTTTAGATAAGAGTATTCAAATAATAAGTACGATAGGCATGAGTGTACCTTCCTTTTTTAGCGCCATTGTGTTTGCATGGGTGTTTGGTTTCGTTTTACATAAATACACGAATTTAGAAATGACGGGTAGTTTACTGGAACTCGACGATTATGGCGAGTCTATGCATGTAAAATGGAAAAACTTAATATTGCCTACCATTGTTTTAGGTATTAGACCGTTGGCTGTTGTTATTCAACTAATGCGAAACTCACTTCTAGAAGTTTTAAACCAAGATTATATTCGCACGGCCAGAGCAAAAGGACTGAGTGAATATCAAATCATAAAAAAACACGCTATTAAAAACGCAATGAATCCTGTGGTTACTGCAATTTCAGGATGGTTTGCTTCTATGTTGGCAGGAGCCGTTTTTGTGGAATATATTTTTGGATGGAATGGTTTAGGAAAAGAAATAGTAAATGCCTTAAATACCTTAGATTTGCCAGTTATAATGGGCGCGGTTTTAATAATCGCTTTGCTCTTTATAATAATTAATATTTTTGTAGATATCATATACGCTTGGTTAGATCCCAAAGTAAAACTTCAATAACATAACGATGAGAAAACATATTGTAGCCGGAAACTGGAAAATGAACAACGATTTAGCACAATCAGTAGCTTTAATCTCAGATTTAAAAAGACAAAATCAAACTTCGAATGCTGAGGTTATGATTGCGCCTACATTCACCAACTTATGGCACACCACCGAAAATCTTAAAAGCAGCCCGATAGAGGTTATTGCTCAAAATATGCACTTCGCAGAAAATGGAGCTTACACCGGCGAAGTGAGTGCCGAAATGTTAAAAAGTATTGGTGTAAATACCGTTATTTTAGGACATAGCGAGCGTCGTGCTTATTTTAATGAGACGGATGAAATGCTAGCAAAAAAGGTAGATGCAGCACTAGAACACAATATGCGTGTCATTTTCTGTTTTGGTGAAGAATTGGCCGATAGACAAGCGAGTACCCACGAAAGTGTAGTTGCCAATCAAATAAAAAACGCTTTATTTCATTTAAAGGCTACCGATTTTCAAAGTATAGTATTGGCGTACGAGCCTGTATGGGCCATTGGTACGGGTGAAACGGCAAGTCCAGAGCAAGCGCAAGAGATGCACCAATTTATACGTAAAACCTTAAGTGATGCGTATGGTGATACTGTTGCAAATGCAATGTCTATTCTATATGGCGGTAGTGTAAAACCTGCTAATGCGAAAGAGATCTTTTCTAAGCCAGACGTAGATGGTGGATTAATTGGAGGCGCAGCTTTAAATGCCGAAGATTTTTATGCTATAGTTAATGCTTTTTAAGGCATTACCACAAAATTAAGCTAATATGCTTTATGGTCCGATAATAATCGGGCGTGCTCAACTAAAGGAGCAGTCACTAATTTAAAAAGAAATTAAATGTCTAATACAATTTATATCGGGTATTATTTTACAGTAAAACCTATAGAACCTGCAGTCGAAATTTTAATTGCCGAATTAGGCTATGCGGGCTTCGAGAGCTTCGTAGAAACCGAAACGGGCGTTACGGCTTACATTCAAAAAGAAGAGTGGCACGCCGATATTTTAAAAGATATATATGCGCTACAATCAGATGAGTTCGAGATTACGTACACGCACGAAGAGATAGAGCAAGTAAATTGGAACGAAGAATGGGAGAAAAATTTTAATCCTATTGTTGTAGACGATTTGTGTTCTGTACGCGCACCATTTCACGCAAAGCCACAAACGAAATACGATATTATTATCGAGCCTAAAATGAGCTTTGGTACGGGGCACCACGAAACGACACATATGATGCTGCAACATCTTTTAACTGCCGATGTTAAAGATAAAACGGTGTTAGATATGGGGTGTGGTACTGGAGTGTTAGCCATTTTGGCAGCTTTAAGAGGGGCTAAGCATATTGAAGCTATTGATATAGATAACTGGTGTTATGTAAATAGTTTAGAGAATATAGAGCGTAATAATGTGCCACACGTAAATGTTTATGAAGGTGATGCAAGCCTTCTAGATAACAAGCATTACGACGTTATTATAGCAAACATAAATCGTAATATTTTATTAAACGACATCAAGATTTATGCAAAATGTTTAAATGAAAATGGCACATTGTATCTTAGTGGGTTTTACGATAATGACATTGAGAGCATAGAAGAAGAGTGTAATAAAAATGGTCTAGTTTTTGAAGCTAAGTTAGAACGTAATAATTGGGTTGCGTTACAATTTAAAAATTAATATATTAGTACAAATTATTGATTATGAGTACAAAAGAAAAGGTTTTAGAGCAAATTAAAGTAGAGGAGAAGGAAAAAGAAAACAATGAGATTGTTTTGTATAACGACGATGTAAATACTTTTGATTACGTTATAGACACTCTTATTTATGCTTGCGATCACACACCAGAACAAGCAGAGCAGTGTTCTCTTTTAGTGCATTATAAAGGACAGTGTACTGTTAAAACCGGAGATATTAAAGATTTAGAGCCGCGTTGCTCTAAGCTATTACAAGCTGGACTCAGCGCAGAAATAATATAATCTAAACCTAAAACAGTAATTTTTAATTACTGTTTTTTTTTTCTATAATGTATAAGCGATATTTAAATCTTTAAAAAGTAGTTGGGGTAAATGACTAAAATTGCGTTTGGTGGTGGTTGCCACTGGTGTACAGAAGCAGTGTTTCAATCATTAATTGGTGTGTCTTCTGTAGATCAGGGTTTTGTGGCTTCAATAGGCGAGGAGTCTTCTTTTTCTGAGGCCGTTATTGTTCATTTTAATCCTAAAGAGATTCCGTTAAATGTTCTTACCGAAATTCATTTACTCACACATAAAAGCACTTCTAATCATTCTATGCGTAAAAAATATAGATCGGCAGTGTATGTGTTTTCAGAAGAACAATATCAAGACATTAATTTAATATTAATGGATTTACAAAGGCAGTTTAATCTCCCCATAATTACGAAAACTTTATTTTTTGAGGACTTTAAACCTTCAGAAGAGGCCTTTGTAAATTACTACTATAGCAATCCTGAGAAGCCATTCTGTAAAACTTTTATTACACCTAAATTACAGTATCTTTTAAAAGCGTTTTCAGGTTACGTTAAGTCATAAAAAAAGTAATTAAAATTGTAACTGGTATTTTGCCGTGTTGTTTTCTTCTTCAAACAGCTTAGAGTATTCCATAATATTAGGGATGTTGTCTAATTTACAAAGTAAGTTTACTACTAAACAGAGACCGTTAAATTGCAGGTTTTTATCTTTAGGATTTTCTGGTTTGCAAGAGGATTTGGAAATTGGTAAAGTGTAACCGCAACCTTTTAAAAATTCTGCTTCTATCTGTAAAAGTTCTAAAGGTGAGTAACCAAATACTTTTCTCCCAAAGTTCTGGTTTAAAGTGCCTATATAACTCAACTGTAAAGATCCATGGCTTAGAGTAAGTAATTTCCAAGTATCTGTATTATCGCAAATATTTCCTACAGCACAGTGCATACAGCAATCGGGGTTTAATGCTCCAGCGTGAAAGGCGTTGTATAGTTTTGTTACGGCGTGTTCTAAGCGTTTAGATGTTTTCATACCCAATACTGTTTTAATAATAGTTAAAGGAGGGGCGGTAATTAGTTAATAGTTATTAAGTTATGAAAAATAGTTTAAGATGTCAAGTTTATTTTTGCGGCGTAAAAGTAAAAAAGCCACTTCTTTCGAAGTGGCTTTATCAATAGTGTACTATAGTATTATAGCGGTGATAATAAATAAATATAAGCGTTAAATGCAAACTGTTTATTATTTTTCACCGGCTGTATTACCTTGAACCTTGCTAAAAAAATCATCTTTTACAGTTCTGTAATTATCTAAATGTACTAAGTAGCGTAGACGGTAACTTTCGTGCTCTGAAATATACACCATATCGCAGGCCATATCTTCGCATTCTTTTAAGTTAACGCGAGATAATGAGTATTTTTCGAGAGCCATTTTTAGTGTCTCGTTTTCAGATTTCTTCTCTAGAAAACGTGCTAAAATAGAATCTTTATCATCCGATTCGTTTACTTGTTGCTTACACAATCCAACCAGATTATTCAGTTCTTTTTCAATATATGTAATGTGTTTAATCCAGTTTTCTAACTCAATCGTATTGATTTTGTGAGTTACCTCGATATCATCATCATGATTATATATTTCTGTGTTATTGGTATCCATATTTTAAATTTTTTATAGCAAAACATCAATGCCATTACTACTCTCTTGTTGTTCTACTGCTGTAATTGTAAAGTGTTGCTTTCCTGTAGGGAAATCCCATATTACTGGATCGCCAGTGGCATACCCAAATAGAGCGGCACCCATAGGTGTAAGAATCGAAATTTTATCTTGTTTTAAATCGCGCTCACTAGGAATTACAATTCGAATTGTTTTTTCCCAACCTTGGTCAGAAATTATCGACACTTTGCTATTAAATCTAATAACGTCTATAGGCATTTCGTCTTCACTTAAAACGCGTGCTTCTTTCAGTTCTTCGTTTAATTTAATAATTGATTTTTGAATTTCCGAATTCTCCGAATATCCAGATACATTAAGAATACGTTTTAAATACACGTACTCTTTTTTTTCTAAAATTAAATTTTCATACTTCATTATAATCTTAATAAATAATTAATTATCAAGGAAAAATACCTCTTTGAATGTAAGCTTTTGCAATACGTTCTATTGCTATACAATAGGCTGCTGTTCTCATATCCATAGATTTACTCTCAGAATACTCGTACACTTTATTAAAAGATTCTTTTAATTTTTTGTCCAGCTTAGCCATAACTTCGTCAAGCATCCATAATTCTCCATTACGGTTTTGTAGCCATTCGAAATAACTTCCAACAACACCACCAGAATTACATAAAATGTCTGGAATAATTGTTACACCACGATCTAAGAGAATTTTTTCTCCTTCAACATTTGTTGGTCCGTTAGCACCTTCAGCAATTATTGATGCTTTAATAGTATGTGCGTTTTTTTCTGTAATTTGATTTCCTAAAGCAGCAGGAATACAAATATCACAATCAATACTAAAGAAATCTTTACCATCTAATACTTGCGATCCAGGAAAATCTACAACACTTCCTTTATTAGCTTTACTATAGTTAAATAGGTCTTCTATTTTAAAGCCGTCATGATTTTGTATACTTCCAAAAGCATCTTGAACGGCTACTAATTTAGCACCTTCTTTTTCTAAGAAATGAGACGCCCAAAAACCAACGTTACCAAAACCTTGAACGATGTATTTTTTACCTTTAAGATCTAAATTGTTTTTTTCTGCCCAGAACTTAATACTTAAATACACACCGTATCCTGTTGCACGATCTCTACCTTCTAAGCCGCCACTTCCTGCTGGTTTTCCAGTTACTACGTGTTGGTTTGCAGAACGTTCTGCTGGTGGTCTTGTACTCATATAAGTATCTGCCATCCAGGCCATAGTCTGGTCGTTTGTATTAATGTCTGGCGCTGGGATATCGTGTTCTGGTCCTATATTATCTGCTAAAGCAAAAGTAAAACGTCTTGTAATACGCTCTAATTCGTTCTTAGAATATAATGAAGGATCTAATTGAATCCCTCCTTTACCACCACCATAAGGTAAACCGGCTAAAGATGTTTTCCATGTCATCCACATTGCTAAAGCTCTAGCAGCATCGATATCTACCGTTGGGTGATATCGTAATCCTCCTTTATATGGGCCTAAAGCATTGTTATGTTGAACTCTGTAACCCGTAAAAATCTCAACTTCACCGTTGTCCATTTTTACAGGAAAGTGAACAATAATCTCATTGTTCGTAATACTTAAAATCTTACGAATGCTTGGGTGAAGATCAATTTTGTCTGCAGCTGTGTTAAACTGTTCTAAAACATTCTCCATCATACCTTTTTTGGCAGCTGGTTTTTTGTCTCCTTTCGCAGTTGTTGCTATTGTCATTTGTTTTATTTTATATTATTTTTTCAGTGTTCTTTTTATCAATAATCTAAGATAAGTCATTTAAAAACATATATTTTATAATATTCTATTTTTTAACGCTTTTAATTCCGAAAAACTTAAAAGCGATTGGGCGTACTATGTTAATTCTAATTCCGACTGTGTTGTGTTGTGAATATCATAACCGGCATCCGTTTTAATCTCATCAAATTCACTGCAAGAAAAAACAAGTTCTTTTAGTGTTGTTAAAACACATGCGTTAATGTGTAAACAATTTAGACATAAATTAATAGTTGGTGCGTTCATTTTAGTACTCGTGTTTTAATACGTACTTAATGGCAATAGTCGTTCCATAATATATAAATAACTATGTGTGTGTTTGTAAGGTGCTATTAGTGTGTGTGTTGGGTTGGTATTGCTACATTGATGTCTCTTTATGAAGTGGTACAAATGTACCCGACCGAGTAAAACTGTACCGATTTAAAAGACTATTCCGAAAGCTTTTGTCTAATGGTTTTTCTATCTATTTGAAGTATTTTAGCTGCCTTGGTTTTATTATTATTGGTAGCGTTAAGGACCTTTTTTATGTACTGCTTTTCCATTTCTTTTAGTGACGGAAACTCGGCAGTAGAAAAATCTATGTTGTATTTTAAATGATTAGGAAGGTGCGAAACCTCAATATTAGCATCGCACATAATCACAGCGTGCTGTAAAATATTTTCTAATTCTCTAATATTTCCTGGCCAATCGTACCGCTGAAGGATCTCTGAAGCTTCGGTACTTATTTTTACATAGCGATCTTTGTATTCTACACCGTACTTAAAAAGAAATTTTTCTACTAACAAAGGGATATCTTCCTTGCGCTCGCGAAGTGGTGCTACATTAATTTCAACAACGGTGAGTCGGTAATATAAATCTTCTCTAAAGAGATTGTTTTTAATCATCTCTTTTAAGTCGCTATTCGTGGCTGCTATAATTCTAACATCGATATCTTCTTGTTTTTGCGACCCTACTTTTACTACTTTTTTCTCTTGTAAAACTCGTAATAATCGCGATTGTACAGGAAGGGAAGCATTACCTATTTCATCTAAAAAGATAGTCCCGCCATTCGAGGCTTGAAAAAAACCATTTCTTTCTGTATCTGCTCCTGTAAAAGCACCTTTTACATAACCAAAAAGTTCCGATTCTAATAAGTTTTCTGGAATAGCACCGCAATTAACGGCAATAAATGGCGCTCTAGAAAATTTTCCTTGATAATGAATAGCGCGCGCCACTAGCTCTTTTCCTGTACCACTTTCTCCATTAATAAAAATGGTAGCTTTATTATTTTTAACACGTTTTATAACTTCTATAACTTCGCTTATTTTTTTTGAAGCTCCAATAATCTCTCCATAAGCGGTATTCTCTTTTGTGTCTTCTTTTAAGGTGTTTACTTGCGATTTCTTACTTTTAGCTAAAGATTTATCGATGGCTAATTGGAGTTCGTTTTTTGTAAATGGTTTTGTTAAATACTCTGCAACTCCAGATTTTATAGCGCTTAGGGAATCTTGAACAGACGGGTATCCGGTAACAATAAGTTTTGGTAATTTAGGATAATGCTCCGACACAAATTTAATAAGTTCAAAGCCATCAATTTCTGGCATTTTGAGGTCGGTGATTAATAAATTAATCGTATTATCTTTTAAAATATTAACGGCCTCGCGTACGGAAATCGCCTTATAAACGTGGTAGCCCCAAGAGTGTAAATGGCGTTGTAAGAGCTCTAGAATATTGATGTCATCATCAACTATAAGTATATTTTCTTTTTTTAAAACCATAATTTACAATTTCGGAATTTTAATAATAAAGACCGCTCCTTTTTCAGGATTGTTTTTGGCTACGATAGTGCCTTTATGGCTTTTTACAATACCGTGCACCACACTTAATCCCATACCAGAACCTTCGCCCGTAGGTTTTGTCGTGAAAAATGGTTGAAAAATTTTATCGATAGTGTTTTCTGGAAATCCGCGCCCTTCATCTTTAATGGTAATAATCATCTCCTTTTCTGTCTGCCTTGCGTGAATTGTAATTAAACCATTCTCGGGTGTAAAATAAATAGCATTTATTAATAAGTTGAAAATAATTTGGGTGAGCTGGATAGCATCGGCACGTAATAATAGTTCCTCTTGCTCAATTTTTGCAACATACCGAAGATTCTTTTTCTTAAATGACGGCTGTAGCAAATTAATTGCATTATTTATTATGGGTACAATATTTACCTTTTTCATTTCTTGAGGCATCTCGCAAGCAAAAAACATTAAATTTTTAACCACTTCACGAGAGAAAATAGCATTGTTTATTATTTTTTCAAGATCGGCTTTGGCATTAGCATCGGTCATTTTTTCTTCTAGCAGTTCTGCAAATCCTAGAATATTAGCCAAAGGCGTGTTTAATTCGTGTGCTATCCCTGCAGTAAGTTCGCCAAGAATATTTAAACGATCGGCACGTTCTATACGACTATTTAATAGTGCCTCGTTCTTTTTTAAAGCAACGCGTTCTAAAATATTACCAATTTTAATGGCAACGTTATCTAAAAGCGATTTTTCTTCAATTAAAAAGTCTTCTTCCGAATCTATTAAAAATGCAGTTACCTGTCCTTGCGGCTCATTAAAAATTCTAATAGACGATGAAATTTTATTAGAGCTCGATAAAGTTCCCGTTTTTACGTAAAGGTTTAGAGTGTCGATTTCAATTTCTATTCGATCAGGGTATTGAAAGCCTTTTTTTAAGCAAATAGCAATGGCCTGTAATGTGTTGTCTATTTCTTTGTAGTTGGTATTAGAAATGATCGACGATATTTCATAAAGACAAGTTAGTTCTTTGATGCGTTCTTTTAACTCTTCATTATCACTAGTCATACTATATGTTTTTTGCCATTATTCATTACGTATCAAAATTATGAAATTACTTTTAAATATAACGGGTTTATAAGATTCTTCCGAGGTGTATAAAAGACATAAAAAAAACAGGTGAATCAAAAATTAATTTGAAAACACCTGCTTCAACTTTAGTATTAAAATACTGTTTTTTTAGAAGTAAACAGCTTCAAAAACTGCAAGTGGTGCTCTTCGTCCCACATTTAAGGTTAGAGTATCCCCGTTAATAGTATAGTTGTTTGCGATGTTAAAAACGTTTAAAACATCAGAGTCATTTACTTCTACATCGGGACATATTTTCATTGTGGTCGCTAATTGATCAAAACGAATTTGGTTTCCTTTTTCTATAGTATAGCTTCCTGAAAAGGTATTACAGCCTGAAAATCCTTGAATACGATTGTCGTCTGTTTTAAGTGTAAAATAGATTTCACGCTCTTGGTTTTCTGCCATAACAACGTCTTTACCTTCTAAAGTTTTTAGTTTCCAGTATTTTTCGGTGATAGGGTTATCTATCATTTTAGACTTTGTAAAGACTGCCAAAGGCGCTCTTTTTGCTTTATTAAGACTTAATGTGTTTCCAGAAATTGTAAAGTTATCGGCTTGGTCAAAAATTGCAAATAATTGCGATTCATTAATCATAGAGTCTGGGCAGGCCATACGAGTGGAGGCTAAAGGAGAGAATGAAAGGGTTCCATTATC